>CBFDDG010000358.1:0-5242 GCA_965603505.1 uncultured Phycisphaerae bacterium
GCACAGCAGGGCGCTCATCTCCAGGGCGGCCGTGCAGGAGGGCGTCAGGATCGCCCTGTCGCAACCGACCTTGCCTTCGAGGATCTGGTTGCACCGCTGGGCGGACGGCCCGTTGCCGGAGAGCCTGCCGCCTTCGAGGACGGAACCAATCGACGCCTGTTCCTCGCCGAGGACCAGCGGCTTGTTGAATGGCACCCTCATCCATCCTGCTCCAGGGCTTGTACGCACCCACGTCTCAGGCGATCTGCGGTTCCGGCTTCTCGGAGCCGCTTGCGCAGGACCCCGAGGACCGTCACACCCCAAGGAAGTCGCATTCCGTGTCGCCAGCCGAACCAGTCTACGGTGGAAACAGCGCGGAAGAGGCCGCCCAGTCCCGGCGCCGGCAGGCGATACTGCCCACCGGCATCGACAGGGGGGCGCAGTTTCCACTTGAGGATCTGCGCGACGAACAAGGGAAACAGGAGGGAGTGGATGTAAGAGGCGTGCAGGACTTCCGAATCCGGCGCCGACGCCAAGACCCGCCTCAGCCCGCCTCGGGTGTACCGGCGTTTGTGATGGCTGTACTCATCCCGCCTCGACCACAGCCAGGGGTACGCCGGCACCATGCAGATCAGCACGCCGCCGGGCTTGAGAAGCCGCTCTGCGGCAAGAAGCGATTCACGATCCTCCGCCACATGCTCCAGGACGTGAAGCAGCAAGACGGCGTCCACGCTCTCGTCGGGCAGGCGGAGACCGTCCGGCAGCGCCCCTTTCCGGGCGTCCACCCCCCGCTTCCGGCAATGCGCCACCGCCTGCTCGTACATGTCGATCCCGACACACTCGAACCCGTTGCGCTGAAGCTCCACAAGCATCATGCCGCACCCGCACCCGATGTCGCAGACGCGGAGAGGGCGCTCCCGGGCTTCGGCCCGGTCCAGCAGGTCTCGGAGCAGCGACACCACGATGGCTCGCCTCGTCCGGAACCACCAGTGCCGCTCCTCTGTCGCATACATCTCGTCGTACAGCACCGCCTCCATCGCCTCGGGCTCCTATGGATCACCTGGCCCGGCACTCTCGCCGCGGGCATCCGACGACCGCTGCGCACGGCCAAGCTGGCCGTCTTGTGGGCGCGGCGCCGCGTTGCTCCCACGCAACGCCCGCCGCCCGCCGGTCACCACGACGAGCACGCCCCCCCCGATCGCAACGACCGTCATTCCCACCAAGCCCACCATGCCCAGCGCCAGTCCCTCTTCGGCGGTGTACCCCGCCAGGCCGAAGAACAGGATGAAAAGGCTCTCCCTCACGCCCAGGCCGTTGAACGAGATCGGCAGCGTCACCGCGGCAACAGAGATCACGGGAACGTACAGCGCGGAGGCCACCATGTCCACCCGCAGACGCATGGCGAGCATCGCCAGGACGTTCCCCACGATCAGCAGGAAGTACGAGGCCAAGGTGAGGGCCACTCCGACCAGCAGCTTCCGCGTCAGCGCCTCCCTGGCGTAGGCTCGCGTGCGCCTGATCTTCGCAAGAAGAGAGCCGATCCGCGGGTACCGGTCGAAGCCCCTCAACCAGTTGTCCGGAACGAGAAAGATGGTAGCGAATATCATCACCAGGGCAGACAGGTATAGCACAACTGATATGTGAATCCTGGGATCGCGGAAGTACCTGCCACCGACCGTCACGTTCAGGAGCGACAGGCCGACGAGGCCCGTGATCCCGATGACACGGTCCCCCGCGACGAAGGCGATCGCCCGCTTCCTGTCCCGGACGACGCCGGAGAGAAAGTAGATCTTGTAGACGTCCCCGCCGACCTGCGCAACAAACAGGCTGTTGAAGAAGCAGGATTTAACCACGCACAGGATGAGGGGGCGCAGCGGAAGCTTGGACACGTAGCTCAGCCGAAGGGCCAGCACGACGGGGACCACGAACAGACACGCCAGTGAAAGCGCAAAGAAGGCCGGCCGCACGCCCCGAAGCGTCAGCCACAGCTTGCCCCACTCCACGTGCCGCCAGACGATCCAGACGATGGCTCCCAGAACCACCAGCTTTGCCAGAGCCATTGCCCATTTCGTCGCTCTGCGATCCATGATGCCCGTCTGGCGAGGAGGCACGACGTCGTCGATCCGCGCCGCCACGATGCCGCTAGGCCTCCCGGTTCGGCGAGGAGCTCTTCAGGTGATTCCGTGCCTCCGGGCCCGTGTGGAACAGCAGGTCAAGCACGGTCACGGCACCGTCGAATTCGCCCCAGAGCTGCGGGTATGGCGCGTAGTCGTAGCTCTTGTACTCCAGCGTGATCCCATGCGCGCGGAAGAGGTCGCCGTCCAGGTACGCTCTTCCGGCGGGACCCGACAGGTACCGACTTGCGCCGACCTGGGTCAACAGGTCAATCAACCTCTCCGTCTTCGTGCCGCTCAGCTTGTACTCCCTGGACATCCTCACCGTTGTCTTGATCCCCAACGCACCCATAATCCATTTGCACAACGCCACGTTCAGGTCCGAGAGAATCTCGTGTCCCGCGTGGATGATCTCGGCGTACTGATCCAGATACGGCGCGAGATGGGGTGCCCTTCCGTAGCTCGCGCGCATGCTCTTGAGGTGCTTGACCTGCCATTTCCTCGACGCGTCGATGCGGGTCTCGTCGATTCGCTTGGCCAGCCGATCATGCTTCACAGGCACCGTTAGCCACTGCAGCCCGTTTGCCGACTTGATCCTGTTGCGGTTCCGCCAGGTCCCCTTCGTGTACTGCACGTCGTCGTAGAAGATGAACAGGTCCACGTCATCGATGAAGTCGAAGTACCCGCGCCACGGGATGTAGTTCGACTGGATGACGCCAACTCGCATTGCATTGCCCTTTCCCACCACAAACCACCCCCCAGCCGGCGCCCCGGCCTGCAGAGCACCCCCCGACGGCCCCGCCACGACAGTTCGGCCCGACCGCCGCACCGGGCTTCTCGGTCACTAGGCAACCTGCCGATCGCCGTCCTTCGGGCTCTCGTCTCCGCCCCCGCCGTACACCTGCTTCACGAGAAACTGCGGCTTCCCGTTGACCATGAGCAGGATCCTTCCCACGTATTCTCCCAGGACGCCCAGGAACAGCAGTTGGGCTCCGGACAGCACGAGGATCGCCACCATCACGGAGGTCCATCCGCCCAGTACCGTCTCCGGCGAGACGAGCTTCTGCACCAGCAGGACGGCGCCCAGCGTCACGCCGAACACGGACAGCGTCACCCCCACCAGCGACGCCAGGCGCAGCGGAGCAATGGAGAAGCCAACGAAACCGTGCATCCATAGTGCCAGCATCTTCCGGAACGTGTAGTGCGATCTGCCGATCTCGCGCTTGCGGTGCGGCACTTCGACCGTCCCGATGTTCGTCGTAAGCTGGAAGATCGTCCCGCTCGGATACGGGAACGGCCCGCTGAACTTCCTCAGCTCATCCGAGATCAGACGCGTGAAAATGTAGTAGCTGGACAGCCTCAGGCCACGCGGCTTCCTGAGCAGCCATCTGGCCATCATGTCGTTCCCGAGGCTCCCCAGGTTCTTCAGAAGGGACTGCTCCTTCCTGCCCGATCTCGTGTAGACAACGTCGTAGCCCTTCCGAATCTCGTCGATCAGCCGGAAGATGAGCTCGGGGGGATTCTGGAGGTCGTCGTCCATGTAGACGACGTAGTCCCCGGTGACGTAGTGCAAGCCGGCGAGTTTCGCGTTCTGCTGGCCGAAGTTGCGGCTGAGATGAACGCACCGGACGAACGGAAACTCCTCCGCCAGTTGCTTGCATACGCCCAAGCTGCCATCCGTGCTGTGGTCGTCGACCAGGATGACCTCGTAGTCGATCCGAGACCGCATCGTCTCGTGCAGGGCTTCGACGACCGTGCGGACGGTCCCTTCGCTGTTGTATACCGGGATGACGACGCTGACCTTTTCCATGGGGCTGCCCTCAGGTCACTTCGATCGCGATGCTCTCCACGACGGCTCGCGCCTTCGCCTCGGCCGCCTTGGCCGACTGGCCCGTGACGATCACCTCGCCAATCCGGTCCCGCCCCATCGTGAACCTGCGCACTTGCTGGCCGGGCTTGGCATACATCGTCAGGCGGTAGACGGCCGGATCCTCTCGAACCCAGGAAGGGATGCCGAAGCCCGTCATGGTCCCCGTTCGGGGCGCCATGATGTAGAGAGCGGCGTTGGGCTGGTTGGCCGATACCCTCCAGTCGGGACGTCTTCCGAGCGACAGATCGATGATCTGCCTGTAGACGTCCATCCCCGTCAGGATCATGGTGGATTCGGGCAGGCAGGTCGCGCCGACGCGCGCGCCGATCTCAATGATCCGCACGCCCGATCCGGTCAGCACGCAGTCCACGTTCGCATGCCCGTTGTCGATGCCGAGCGCGGCCAACCCCTTCTCCACGCAGTTCCAGAGATCCGCCTCGACCCCCGCGTCCATGTCCATCGGGAACGAGTGGCCGATCGGGGAGCAGTGCGGCGGGGGCGAGACCTTGTCGTTGTGCGGCACGACGTAACGGAGCTGCCCGCCGACGGCCATGGCCTGAGCGCCGAACTCCAGCCCCGCCATGAACTCCTCGAGGATGACCTCCCCGCCACCGACCGCATGGACCGCACGGTCCCATGCCCCACGCAGGTCATCGGCAGCGGACACCTTGGTGATCCCCTGGCCGCCCATGCCCGCGACGGCCTTCACCATCAGCGGATACCCGATCTCGCCGCTTGCTTCGACCGCCTCCTCGTAGCTCGATACCACTCGCCAAGCCGCCGTGGGCACACCCCCAGCAAGGAAGGCCTCCTTCATCCGGATCTTGTTCGTCGACCGGATTGCGGTTTCTCGAGTGATGCCCGGCAGGCCCAGGGCGTCCACGACGGCCCCAATGCTCAGGATCGCCAGGTCGGTGCTTGCGGAGACCACGCCGTCCACGGCGTGGCGGCGAGCCATCGCTACAACGCTCTGTTCATCCGTGATGTCCGCCTCGAGGTACACATCGGCCATCGCGATGCCCGGGTAGTCTCCCGGGATGCTGACGACATATGTCGTCAAGCCCATGTCCCGGGCGGCCTCGATGAGAGGCACCTGGTACTGAGCAGCGCCAAGGATCATCAATCTGCACTTCACCTTCGGCCTCTCGGATCAAGGTCGCCTCGTCATCCCTCCCTGGCGACCAACCCGAGCCGTTGGTCGCGCGGCCAGCGAGGCGGCCTCACCGGTCACCGTACATCGCCTCGTAGTACTGCTGGTATTCGCCGGAGACGACGTGGC
>CBFDDG010000359.1:0-5218 GCA_965603505.1 uncultured Phycisphaerae bacterium
TTCGCCAGATTCTCGTGGGCCTCGACCGTCTGTCGGAGGATAGTAAAGGCCGGCCCTTCGGGTTCTTGGTCGACCGGGTGCCACGGGGAATGTCTATCCACGATATCGAGGGCGTAGACCGCCGCCCACCTGTGGAATTGGCTTTCTCCCGTCGATAAGTTGCCCAGGGCACGCATCGCCTCGTACTCTCGCTCCGCCTCGCTATATCGACCCAGCGCCGTCAGAGCGCAAAAGGCATGAAAATGATGGATGCCTTCCTCAGGCAATAGCCGGATACACTCTTGTGCATCGGCAAGGGCCTTTTCGTACTCGCCCATTCGCACGTATGTCTCACGCCGCTCATCGTAGAATCTGGCCTGAGTGGGGGCCAGCTCGACGGCCCGGCTGTGCTCGGAAACGGCTCTGTTCAAGAGCTCCTTCTGGTCGCGCAGTCGCGCCCTCTCGCGCAGGGCGAGGGCGCGAAGAGCGTACCCTTCCGGATTGTCCTGGGCCACGGCCGCGATGACAGACGCATCGATCTCCATCTCGTCGTAGTTCTTGGACGCGTAGTGGGTCAGGGCCCTGACCCGCCGGGAATTGACGTGGCCCGGGTTGATCGCCAGGGCCTCGTCCAGCAGGCCCATACGTTCGGCAGGGGTATCCGATAGAAGGGCGCGGTTGAAGCAGGCCTCCGCCGAGCCTGAGGCCAAGCTCTCGGCCTTTTGCTGGTGCTCGGTTGCTTTGCGCTCCAGCTCTCTGGCGGTCTCATCGTCATCGGCTCGGCTCTCCAGATAGATCCTGGCCAACAGCAGGTGGGCCTGAGAGGCAACATCGTTCGGCTCTTCGAGCAGGGCCTGCAACTCGTCCAAAGGGACATTGGCATCCGGCTGATCCAGCGCCATGCGGGCCCGCAGCAGGCGGGCCTGCGAGCCCACGTACTGGTCATCGATAAGGACTTCGAGCGTCTTGGACGCCTCGGCGTATCGCCCGCTGGCGTAGTCCGCCTGGGCAGCAGAGAGCGAACTCCTGGCGTCCTGCACGACCAGCGCCTCCTGCTTGGCCTCGAATTCCTTCTGCACGGCGTGAAGGCGTTTCCTGGTCCGCTGGTACTGTCCAAGGATCACCGCCGACAGGATGACGACGGCAAGCAGGAAGCCACCGACCAGGACTTGCGGGCGGTGTCTTCGCACGAATTTCCGCGAGTGGTAGAGGATCCCTGGCGAGCCCGCACTGACCGGCAGGTGATTCAAGTGCCTCTCGATATCCTCGGCTAACGCTTCGGCCGTGCCGTAGCGTCGGGCCCGGTCCTTCTCCAGCGCCTTCATCACGATCCAGTCGAGGTCGCCTCGCACCGACTTTCTCAGCTGATCCGCCGTGGTGCTGTGATGCCTGGCGATATCCTCCAGTTTGCCACCCAGCGTCGTCAGCTTCGTGGACGGTTTGACCGGGTCCTTCTCACAGATGATCCGCTGCATCTGGGCATAGCCTTTGCTGCGCAGTTCCTGCGGATCAAAGGGTGTACAGCCGGTCAACAGCTCGTAGAGCAACACGCCGAGTGAATAGATGTCGGTGCGCGTATCGACGTCGAGGCCGGTGAGTTCCGCCTGTTCCGGGCTCATGTATTCCGGCGTGCCGATGAACTGACCCTTTTCTGTGAACAGGGTCTTTTCCGTCAGACGCTGATTGAGGGCCTTGGCGATGCCGAAGTCAATGATCTTGGGGATGGGCTTCTCATCCTGCAGCGTCACCAGCACATTGGACGGCTTGATATCCCGGTGAATGATACCTTTATGGTGCGCATGCTGGATCGCCTGACACAAAGGAATGAACAGCCGTAGCCGCTCCTGTATGCCCAGTTTGTACCGATCGCAATACTCGGTGAGCGGGACGCCCTTGACGTATTCCATCGCGAAGTACGGCCGGCCCGCTTCCGTGGCCCCAGCGTCGAACACATGGGCAATGTGCGGATGATCCAACATCGCCAGGGCCTGCCGCTCCGTCTCAAAGCGGGCAATCACCTGCCTGGTGTCCATACCTGGCTTGACCACTTTCAGAGCCGCCAGCCGCTGGATGGGATGCTGCTGCTCGGCTAAGTAGACCATCCCGAAGCCACCTTCTCCGAGCACGTGCAGCAGCCTGTAAGGCCCAATGTGGCTGCCGATCTCATACAGGGGCTGGGCGGCGTCCAGGGTCCGCGAGGGGTCCTCGTCCCCTTGCTCGATATGGTCATCGTTCCGGCTCATAAGCGCTCCACTGCCATATCCTGTCTGGGATGTCGATTTTACCGCAGGAAAGCCTCTCTGGCCATAGAGGAAAATCAAGCCCAATCAAGAGAAATCCTTTCCGGTCAGACCCGTGCCGCCCAGCTTGGCACACGAAAGGGGAATGTCTGACCTCATGTTCTAGTCGCACTGACCGCCACGGGCTTCGCCATGCCTCCTTCGGTCACTTGCGAAAGAGCGGTCTGACCCCGAGTGTACTATCTGCACAAACTGCCAAGGATTGCCGGCTCCCATATCGTGGGCCTCTTTCGCATTTGGTGGCAGATCCGAGGGAAGTGCGTGTGTCCGGGAGCCCATCTCATCAGGGAGGCTTGACGCCGGCACACCCGGCCCCGTCCGTATGACCGCAGGCTGCCCGCGAAGCCTCACGACGATCCTACAGGACGCATGATGTGGGCCAGGCTCCAGGACCGCGCGCGGCGCATCGCACCGCGTACCGTCAGGGGTCTGGAAGGCCTGTCCCGCTCATCAAGACGCCTATGATTTCACAATGGTGGTTCAACATGAAGAAACTGAGGTGGATGCAAATCAGCAGAAGCTGGGAAACCTACGCCGTACTGATCGTAGCCATTCTCGCCCCTTACGCCCGCCTGAGACTCTGGCAGTTCGAATCCGTGGACTATCTAAACGAGATTCAGGGGTGGTATGAATTCATCCAGGAGAATGGGTTTCGGGGCTTCAAGCACAACTTCTTCCCGCCCTACACGCCGTTGTACCTTTATACGTTCTATGTTGGCGACACGCTGTTTCCCAATGCCCCAAACCTCCTGGTCATCAAGATGGTCTCCGTCATCGCTGACTTCGTATGCGCCTTCTTTGTCCACAAACTCGTCCGGCTGAAGTATCCGACGGGCACAGCCTCTCTCTTCGCATTCACCACGGTGTTGTTGGCGCCCACCGTGGTCTGGAACGGCGCCTTGTGGGCTCAGTGTGATGCCCTCTACATGGCATCGCTGCTGGCCTGTATCTACTTCCTGGCGGTCGACAGAAGAACCGCGGCGTTCATCGCCTACGGGCTGGCCTTCTCCTTGAAACTCCAGTCGATCTTCCTCGGTCCGTTCCTGTTCGGGTATCAGATTGTTCCGCTGTCCATGTTGGCTGTTGTATTACTTATCACGATCATCATCGTGTCCGTCAATCTCGCCCAAGCCCTGCGCCAAGAGCGACTGCAGCTTCGCCTGACTTGATCTCTCTGGGGGGGGCAGGTCAGGCGGCGCGTCGACACCAGCCGGACTACTCCCAAGAGGCTCATACCCGTCTCGGATGCGAAGGATATCATGGTAACATCCGGTGTGAAGTGTATAGTAATTGGCGGTAGAGGTTACGTGGGGTCTGCCATGACAGCGGCCGTACACCGGCTGGGGTGGGACGTGATCGTGGTCGAGACGGACAACTACAGCCGATACGTGGGCAGTACGTGTGACGTGCTCATCAACGCAAACGGTAACGCCCAACGGTTCCGAGCGAACCATGACCCATTCTTCGATTTTGACGCGAGCACGCGGCCTGTGTACCGCTCGCTCTTCGATTTTGGCTCGTCCCACTATGTGCTGATCTCCACGGCGGACGTGTACAACGACCCCACATCCCCGACTACGACACGGGAGAACACCTCCATCGATCCGCTGACCCTGTCTCCATACGGATTCCACAAGCGCCTGGCCGAGTTGTGCGTCATGCGATCGGCACAAAGCTGGCAGATCTTCCGGCTTGCCCAGATGGTGGGCCCCGGTCTGTGCAAGGGACCAATCTTCGACGTATTGAATCGGCGCCCCCTGTGGATTCATCGCGACACGTGTCTGCCCTACATGCATACACACCATGTGGCCCAGGCGATCCTGGATTTGGTCCAGAACGCTCCGCGCAATGACATCTACAACATGTGCGGTCGGGGGACGGTACCCTTCAAGGAGGTACTCGAACTTCTTCCGTCATCACACAACCGCGCGACGTGGGCCGACAGGGAGAGTCAAGTGTACCGGGTGAACACGGACAAGGTCCACAGTCTTCGGCCACTGCCCGATTCACAGGATGAAATACAGGCATTCATCCGCGAGATCCTACCCACGATGTACAACAGCAGTGTATCGCGACTTCGGTTGGCTCCAACGTAACATATCGTTCGGCAGGAAAAGCACATGAGAATCCTTGTTACTGGCGGTGCAGGCTATGTCGGCTCCATCCTGGTTCCCCAGTTGCTGGCGCAGGGGCATGAGGTAGATGTTATCGACTGCTTGATGTATGGAGGAGGTTCCCTTCTCCTGAACTTCTCCAATCCGCGCTTCTCGTTGACGAAAGGGGACATCCGAGAATACAAGGCCGTTCGACAAGCGGTGCAGAAAGTTGACGCCGTGATCCATCTTGCAGCCATCGTGGGGTTTCCCGCATGCCGTAAGACCCCGCGGGTCGCGAGAAAAACAAACGTTCGCGGCACGCGCAATGTCGTGGCGGCCTTGTCGCGCCAGCAGATTCTCATCTATGCCTCGACGGGCAGTAACTATGACAAGCTGGATGACGTATGCACAGAAGAAAGCCCGCTCAATCCCATTTCGCTCTACGGCATCACCAAAGTAGAAGCGGAACGTTTTGCCCTGGAGGCCGAATGGAGCACGGCGCTGCGCTTCGCCACGGCATTCGGGGTGTCACCCCGTTTACGGCTCGATTTGCTCGTTAACGACTTTGTGTACCAGGCCGTGGTGAACAGACAGATCATCGTCTATGAACGTGGTTTCCGACGCACGTTCATCAATGTGCGTGATATGGCACGAAGCTTCCTGTTTGCCCTGGAACACATCGATCGCATGAAGAACATGCCTTTCAACATCGGCCACGAGTCGCTCAACTTCACCAAGGAAGAGGTGGTGCGCAAAGTCCGGGAGCGTATTCCCTTTTATCTGCATTTCGCGGAGGTTGGAAATGATGCCGACAAACGTGACTACGAGGTCTCGTACGAACGC
>CBFDDG010000360.1:0-5213 GCA_965603505.1 uncultured Phycisphaerae bacterium
GCGGCCGTGGCAAGGACAGCAAGGCGATCTTCGTTACCGGCCTGTCGCTGCTTGTCTGGCGGGCCGATTTGCCCGAGCCGGGCCACGAGGCGATCATCCGCCTGCCCGAGCCGGCCAATCTGCACATTCGCTACGACATCGAAGGCGGACCGCCGGCCGCCCAGGTCCGCATCGAACTTCGCACCTGCGACATGCCCACGTGGAAGGCTTTGGTCGACGTGGTCCGCTGGGTCCCCGTCAAGGCGGGCGAGGACGGCCTGGTCGTCGACGACCTGCCGCCGGGCGTTTATCACATCTCGCGGGTCAAGCAAGTGCGCGCCGGCAACAGGGGCAAGGGCATGATGCTCGACCGCCAGTTGAAACTGACGCTCGCCTCAGGCAAAACGACCGCGTACAACGTTGTGCGCAAAACGGGCACGCCGATCACCGGCGAGGTGGTCGGCCTGCCGAAAGAAGGTGTCAACGGGGTCTTC
This sequence comes from uncultured Phycisphaerae bacterium, assembly GCA_965603505.1. GTDB lineage: Bacteria > Planctomycetota > Phycisphaerae > Sedimentisphaerales > Anaerobacaceae > PLanc-01. The sequence continues at coordinate 474 of CBFDDG010000360.1, forward strand.
GTCTCCGTCCGCGACCAGCGAGTCAGCGGTGATCCGCGCCAACTCGACGAGTGGAGGCCACGCACTTTCGATGGTCTGGCCCTTGAGGGCAACGGCCCCTTCAAGACCGAGCGCCTGCTGCCTGGTAAGTACGAAGTCGTCGTCGAAGCGTACAAAGCGTACAAGCGGAAAACACGGGAAGAAATGAGCCGCCTCGACCGACGACGGCCAAAGTGGTTTGGGACGGCCCGTGTCAACGTACCCGAAAGCGGCGAGCCGCCGAAGGTGCGTGTGATGATGCGCCCGGACGACGCCAGACCGGCCAAGAAGGTTTTTCTGCCGGACGCCGACACGCCTGGGGCGGAGGTGGTGCTCGGGGCCGTCGCCGCTCCGGAAATCAAGATTCCTCGGCCAGAGGACGGTGACGAGGCGCCGGCGGACGACTCCGATGACGAGATGAATTCGGCCGAAAAGGAATCGGCCGAAGAAACTCAACGGCCGACTCGCCCAATACCTCAGATCACCCCAACAGGAGGTCTCTCCGACGAGGATCTCTCCTGGATCTATGGAAGGCATGGTCCGGAAACTCCGGAGAGGCGCAAAAGTCTCGACAACCTTCGGAAAAGACTGCTTGCGAGCAAGAAAACGGGCAAAACCAGGTGGGGATCAGAGAAATGGATGAAGACGCCGGAGTACTACGCGAAGCTCGATACAGCCACGCTTGCCGAAGAGTGCTTTGCCCGTGGGATCTTTTACAATGAGCTGAGTATTTACAATGATCCTCGTACCGGCTTTGTTTACCTGTTGGTATTTCACGATGGTTTTGCGGAGCTGTACGGCCGCGATGACTTTTGGAAAGGAATCCTTCATGCATATGATAGCCTTTCGCAGAAGCTCGTCGACCCGGAAAGCAGCCTCCGTGAGATCGGCAGAGTGTCGGGTCACCTGGACGAAATGAGATTCTTTTACGGCGAGCCGAAGTTCAGACGCCAGTTGAAGGGCAGGGAAAAGCTTTTCCTTGAAGCGCATATCCGCGTGCTCAGGCGGTATGCCTGGTACATGGACCATCACGATTTCAAAAAAAGGGCCAGCTTCGGATTCTGGCGCGAGCCATGGTGCGTCGCCAAAGTGGCGTTGATGCTGACCAAACAGGTCGATCCGGAGCGTTACGCGCGGATTGCCCCCAAGATCGACGCCGTGCGCTTCTCCAAGGGACAGAAGCCCGAGGAGTTGAAACGGTTCGTGCGACTCGTTCTAAGCAGCCTGGAAGCGGAGCCAAAGCCCGAGGGTAGCGTCAACGGCGAGAGTACGATTTCGCGTGACACGCCGGCAACTCCCGCCGATGACGTGGTATCCACCAAGAAGGATTCGGTCGAAAAGGAATCGACCGCGCGTGACAAATTGAACAACGGCAAGACCAAGTCGTCAGTGCCGATAGCCCGACCGGTGGACGCGGACGCAAGGGAGCAGTTTCTCGAGATCGAACGCATCGCCCGATTGTCCGCGGAGGAGCAAGCGAAGCAACTGCCGCATTTGTATCGCGATTTGGCCCCGCGCTACATGAATCCTTTCGTCGAAGGCATCATCAGTTCTCGCAGGCGGAACATCCTTGACCGCAAGAGCATCGGTAGTCCCGAGGGCGATGCGTACGAGACATGGACCAATCAACTTGCCCATGCGGCCGGCGAGAAAAGTCCCGAGGCGGTTGCCGATGCCGTCGGCAGTGGCATGTGGCTGAATGTTGCCGCGAAGGGAAGGGCTCTGTGGGTCTTCGCCCGGCACCCCAAGGCCCTGGACAAGTTGCTTCAAACCGACCTGGACTCGGCAGAGAAGCCTTCCGTCAAACGTGCCGCCTGTACCATTGGTGCCCTGAAGCGGACATCCTTTTCCGGAAAACTGCTTCAGATGTATCTGGCCGACGATGAAATGTCGAAAGAGGTGTGGCCGGCTTTTCTTTTCATGATGGATCATTCCGACATCTTCGAGCCCCTGTTGCAGAAAGTCGAAAAGGACCCTCGGTTGCTGATCCGCTGTGCCGGACTGTTCCAACGTCCGCTGTATCGCAAGCCGGCCAACCCGATGCTGCTGAAACTTGTCTCTTCGGAAGATAAGGAAATCAGTTACCACGCCGCCCGTGCGTTGTATGAATGCAAAGACCCGAAGCTGGCCCCGCTGGCGGCGAAATTCGCGAAGGACCCGGCCTCCCGATTCCGCTTGACGGCCACCTACTGGGCTGCGAACCTGCCCGGGGACGCGTTCAACTCCATACGCAAGGAGTTGCTGCCGCTGTTGGCCGACGCGGACGAGAAGGTTCGCTTCGACGCCCTGCGTTGTTTTGCTCAGCAAAAAGACCTTGCCGCCGGGCCGGTCCTTCTCGAGCTGCTCGGGCGCGAAAAACCCGCCGAGAAGCCCCGGGCGTATGAGGTCACGGTAATGCAGGCCCTCGCCGCTTTGACCGGCCAACAGTTCGGCTACTTCATGCACGAGTGGGGGCCGAACAGGCCGTCCAACAGGAAAGCCATCGAGAAACTGGAAGCATGGCTGCAGGAAAAAGCAAAGAACGCCACTTGGGCCGAACCGACGACCGGGGCCGGCGTTTCAACTGAGGCGAAACTCTCGGCGCGCAAGTTGTTCTCCGCCAGGTGCGGCCAGGACGCGGGCGTGCTGGCGGTGGCGTTCTCTCCGGACGGCAGGACGCTCGCAGCCGTCGACGAACAGGGCAAGGTGATGCTCCGCGACGCCGGTTCAGGCGGCCAGAAGTGGGCCCGTGATGTGCTCACGCCTGAAGAGAAAAGACTGCTCTTGTACGAGGATCGACAGGGGCGCATCCACACGGCCGCGATTGCCTTTTCACCCGACGGCTACACCCTGGCCGTCGCCGCCGACCCGGTGGTCAGGTTGTACGATGCCCAGTCCGGCCGCCTGCAACGGGTGCTGGAAGACAAGCAGTTGGTCGAGGCGCTCAAGGAGTTGAACCGACCGCCAGCAACCGTTTCCAGGGAACTCGAATGGCTTAAAGCCGTCCCTCATGCCCACGGAAGGGTCTACAGCGTCGCGTTCTCCCCGGACGGAACGTTGCTGGCCACCAGCGGTTCGCATCTGATCTGCGCCGACGGCTCGTCGGTCATCGACGCCGAGGTCGCGACGCACGGAAAACTGAAACTCTGGGACGCAAAGACGGGCAAGTTGAAGCGGGACTTGGGGGAGCATTACTCAGCCGTGCGCTCGGTGGCCTTCTCGCGCGACGGAAAGACCCTGGCCAGTATAGGCAGTCATCCACCCAGTTGGACAAGTGGTGTTCGCCTCTGGGATCCCCAGACGGGCGCTGTGAAGAGCGTGGTTCCGACGGCCCGCGGCATGCTGGAGTTGGTCGCATTCTCGCCTGACGGCAAGTTGATGGCCACGAGCACCTTCGTCAGGGAGGCCGATCCGGGCAATCCGGGCAGCCTGCCGGGCCGCCCCTGCTGCAGGCTGATGGTCTGGAACGCCCGGACCGGGGACCGGTTGTTCGAGCATCGTATCCCCGCTCTGGTGACATCGCTGAGTTTCTCTGCCGACGGCAAGACGCTGGCCACCGCCGTGCACCGCCGAGGCGTTATCCTCTGGGATCCAGAGACCCTCAAATCGAAGGGCGAGATCCAACCATCGACCGGTCCGCCGCGTGATGTCCAGGTGGCCTTCTCACCAACCGGCAACCTGCTGGCCGTTGGGGTCAAGGACGCCAAGTATGGATATGGATTCGTCACGGTCTGGCAGATCGGCCAGCCCTAAGAGCGCTCGGGCCAACGGATTTGCCGCCGACCTGTATCCGAAAAAACAGGGGGCCAGGCCCATATTCCAAACAAGACCGGGCGTTCGGTTCTGTTCTGGAATGGCCTGGGTGTGGCCGCAGGCGTTTCCAACGCCCTTTCAGGCTCCCCGCTGTTGGGACAAGAACCTGTTTTTTTAGCTGCTTACTTGATTATCTGCGCTACTGTGTTAAAGACATGGACTTTGGGGGAGCATCTCGGCCAGGAGAACGGGCGGCCCGACGTGAACCGCCCGCTGTCTGTTCAGCCGCGCCGTCTTACGAGACGCCCAGCACGTCGAGCGCCTGCAACGACAGAAGGTCGGGGAGAGCGTCTTCCATACGGGCATCCTCGTGGAAGGCGGGACGGTCGTCTGTTATCCGGTCGTGTCCGTTTGCCGGCGTCAGAAGTGCCACCCGGCCTTCGCGCGGAAGGATGGCGCCGGCGATCGGGACGGCGGGATGGGGAACGTGACCGGGAGCGGCCGCTCCCGGCTCGGTCGGCGAAGCATCCGCGGGTGAAGAATACGCGGGTGGCATGGCCACCGGATGGTCGGTGGCCATGTTCTCCGCCAAGCCATCGAGCACATGGCCACGCAAGCGTGGCCATGCCACCCGGCTAAGGTCACTTGGCGTGGCCGGCTCGGCGGGTGGCGTGGCGGTTGCGATGAGTGGGAGGGGGGAGGGGGCGCCGCTCGCCAGGGGACCGCCGGAGGTGGGAAGGTCGTTCAGGTGCGTGTCGGCGGCCAGCGCCGCCGTGTAGCGGGAGGTGAAGCCGTTGATGTCCCAGGAGTCGACCGCTCCGTTCGGCTCTTCGGCGGTGGGTCCGAAACCGCGGAAATCGGCGTCGAGGCTGCCCGCGAGGTACTTCTGCGTGAAGCCCGTGATGTCCCACGAATCGACCGTTCCGTTCGGCTCTTCGGCGGTGGGTCCGAAGCCGCGCATGTCGGCCCGCAGGCTGCCGACGTAGAAGA
>CBFDDG010000361.1:0-5212 GCA_965603505.1 uncultured Phycisphaerae bacterium
GGACCTTCCAGCGAGTCGGCCTGGTGGTTCTTGGTTTATCATGGTTCTGCGGTGTCCGGGCACAGGCCGGGACGCCCGCCCCTGAGGCAGTGCCGGACAGTCTGGACGTTCGCCGTTTCGGTGCGGCCGGCGATGGCGAGACGGACGACACGGCGGCGTTTCAACGGGCGCTGGATGCGGCGCATGACGCCGGTGGGGGCGTCGTCCGCGCGCCGCGCGGCAATTACTTCTTCGCCGGTCATCTGAACGTGCCGAATGGTGTTACTTTAGCCGGGATCTGGCAATCGGTCCCCGCGCATAACGGCATCCGCAACCGAGGCTTCCCCAAGCCCACCGATGACGGCACGACGTTCCTCGTGACGGAAGGCGCGGGCCGAGAGGATGGGCCGGCGTTCCTTACCCTCAACACGAACAGCACGCTGAGGGGCGTGGTCCTGTACTATCCTCAGCAGAACGTGGATGATGTGCCGAAGTCGTACCCCTGGGCCATCGCGATGCGCGGCAAGAACTCCGCCGTTCTCGCCGTGGAGATGCTCAACCCGTACAACGGCATTGACGCCACGCGGAACGAGCGCCATCTGATTCGCGACGTGCACGGACAGCCCATTCGCCGGGGAATCTTTGTGGACTCCATCTACGACATCGGGCGGATCGAGAACGTCCATTTCAATCCCTGGTGGAGCATGAGGCCCAAGCTGTTTCAGTGGCAGATGGAGCACGGGGAGGCGTTCATCTTCGGCCGCTCGGACTGGCAGTACGTCTACAACACCTTCTGCTTCGGATACAACGTGGGCTACAAGTTCATCAAAAGCCGCCGCGGCGTCTGCAACGGGAACTTCCTGGGGATCGGCGCCGACGACTGCCATACGGCGCTCGTCGTGGAGGAGTGCGCCCCGTACGGACTTCTGATCACCAACGGCGAGTTCGTCTCTTTCCACGGTCCCGACCCGACGATGATCGAGGTCAAAGAGACGAACAAGGGGAGCGTTCGTTTCGTGAACTGTGCCTATTGGGGGCCGTGCAACCAGATCGCTCGAATTGCCGGGGAAGGGACGGTGGGGTTCTCCGATTGTACGTTCGTTCAGTGGGGCGGCAAAGAGCGGGACCGGCCGGCCATTCAGGCACAATCAGGCACGCTCCTGGTCCGCGGCTGCGAGTTTCGGCAGGATCGCCCGCAGATCACGCTCGGGAAAGATGTTGCGCGGGCCGTCATCGCTGAGAACGTGTTCGCCGGCCCCGAACGGATCGACAACCAGTCTGAAGGGAACGTCCAGATCGGGATGAACGTCGGCAATTGAATGGCACGATCGGCACTGGCATCCCGGCAATGACGTGCCCGGTTCCGCGACAACCCGGTCCCTGTGCGTTCTGTGGAAAGGGGCGGTGCTTGACTCTCGGACCCGAAGACTGTGGTTTCGAACCGCCCAGAATGGTACAATAGCAGCGTATGTGCTCTGTGGAAGGTAAGGAACGGACCGATCTCTGCTTTGCGATCTCAGCACGGATCCGGCGAGAGCCGTGCGCCCACCTGTCGAGAGGACTCGTGCGGACGTTGCTGCTGGTGTGCCTTCTTGTGCTGGCCCTGGCCGCGGTGGCTTTCGGCCAGAGCGGCTACGAAGACGAAGGATATGACGACATCAGCCGGCGCGGCCTGGAGCAGATCGACCGCCTCAATAAATTCCTGCACCAGGTGGGCCGAGTCTTCCTTTGGGTGGGCATCGCGTTGATCGCCATCATCCTCTTGAAGATTGTCAGCCCCTTCCAACTCTATGACAGCATCCGAGAAAGGCTTCTGAAGAGAGCCGTGAGGGATGTGGAGGACTTGTTGAAGAGGATTCAGGAAGAGGTGGCCGCGGCCAACGCGGAGCCAGATGAAGAGCCCACCGGTGAAGGCATTCTGGCCGGAATGACGGAGATCGCCGAGTTCTCCAAGGCCGAGCAGGTCCCCTCCTATGTTCTCACGGTTAACGATTTGATGCTGGATAACATCGCCCGCACTCTCAAGAGGCTGCGAAGATTCCACGAAGGCAGCGCCGAGAGATACAGGGACTATATGTTCGAAGTGATCAAGGGCATCAAGACGCTCTCGGAGGAAAGCGCCGAGGCCGGCGCTCCTTCGGGTCTCGCCGTGGATGTTCAGGAGTATTTCGAGGATGACAAGCGATACAAGATCTGGAGGAAAGTCCTCAACCGCGCTGCCAGAAAAGGGAACTATCGGGAACTCGCCGGTGCCTTTTTGCTGTTCATGAGACACCTCCATGAAGGAAAGCCCCTGACGGCCGGCCAGGAGACGGCCAGTTCGATGGAGGACACGGCCGTCTCTGTGGTCCACCAGACGCCTGAGATTCCTGATGTCTTGAGCGAAGAGACCTTGCCGGCCATTCAGGAGGCGGCCGCCAGAGAGGCCGGAAATATGATTCATCTCATTCAGGGCGGCAAGCAGTTGGATGAGACCAGTGCCTGGCAGTTCGAACTCGTGCGGAGGCAGCAGCAGATCCATCGACGGGACCAGGCGCAGAGGATGCTCACGGTCTTTCTGAGCAGTGAGAGAAAAGCCCTGGAGGAGATCACGGGGATCCGGATGTTGCCGTGCAGAACGTGGACGCATGTTCTGCATATGCTCGGCGTGGAGAACGGCCCGCAACTGCGGCAGAGAGTGGACGACAGGCTCCTCACGATCCAGGAGTTGCTCGTTCTCGAGAAGGCCTTCCTGCAGACGTTTGCGAAACGGGAGTCGCTCAAACACGTCTACGGACACGGCGAAGGCGTCGACCTGATGATCGATGTCCACATCCCCGAGATCCGACGCGAGAGTCTGTCGCTTCTGCACCAATCGCATCAGATGGAGCCGAAGCGGCTGGACAGCGCAACCGAGACGCTGAACGAGGAAGAAACGCCTCTGAATAGCGGTGTCAAAAGGCTGATCGAGCACTACGTGCACCATGGGCCTAATCCGCCGGACAAGGGCAAGAACCGCCGCAGCTCACCGCCAGAGCCTCACCGGCAGTGAACCGAGGAGAATGCGTACGAAAGAAACCCAGCGTGACATCTTGAAGGGCCCCAGCGTTCCAGCGGCCTGAACGACACCATAGTCTGTACATCTTAAGGAGTGATCATGATCACGAATCGAACTCGTCGGCAATTCCTGCGGGATTCCATGTATGCGGCGGCGGCCGTCTCTGCGGCGCCAATGATCGGCGGCATTGCGAGGGCCCAGACTTCGAGCGCCAACGACAAGCTGTCTTGCGCGGTGATCGGTTGCCAGGGTCGCGGTGGCAGCCACATCGGCGCCTTTGCGGGCCGGGAGGACTGCCGAGTTGCCTACATCGTCGACGTGGATCAGAAGGTCGGCGAGGACCGCTGCAATTCAGTCGAGAAGCGCACGGGCCGGCGCCCGAAATGGGTCAAGGACATGCGTGAGGTGTTCGACGACAAGTCCGTCGATTTCATCTCGACGGCAACGCCGAATCATTGGCACGCGCTGTGCGGCGTCTGGGCCATGCAGGCGGGCAAGGACGCCTACATCGAAAAGCCGATCAGTCACGACATCCCCGAGGGCGCTGCGCTCGTGGCCGCCGCAAAGAAATATGGAAGGATTTGCCAGGTGGGTACGCAGTGCCGCTCGAACCGGGCCATCCAGGAAGCCATGAAGTTCATTGCGGAAGGCGGCATCGGCCAGGTCAACCTTGCGCGGGGACTGTGCTATAAGCGGCGTGGGTCGATCGGCCCGCTGGGCGATTATCCCATTCCGGAGGAGGCGGACTTCAATCTGTGGAGCGGCCCGGCCCCGTATACCAGGCCGAAGCTCACGCGGCCGCGGTTCCATTACGATTGGCACTGGCAGCGGCTCTATGGTAACGGCGATTCGGGCAACCAGGGGCCTCACCAGACCGACATCGCCCGCTGGGGACTGGGCATCAACCGCCATCCGAAGAGCGTTATCGCGTACGGCGGCCGGCTGGGCTATCAGGCCGAACGCAAGGATCCCGACTACATCGATGCGGGCGACACGGCCAACACCGAAATAGCCATCTACGACTACGGCGACAAATGCATGGTCTTCGAGACCCGCGGGCTTTCAGTCAATAACTCGGCGGATGAGCAGATCAACAAGCTTTTCGACAGCACCAAAGGCAACAAGATCGGCGTGATCTTCTACGGCACCGAAGGGTACCTCGTCCAGAGGACCTATACCCACTGCGTTGCGTTTAACCTAAAGGGGGAAACGATCAAAGAGTTCAAAGGGGGCGGGGACCACTACGGAAACTTCATCGCGGCCGTTCGCAGCCGCCGGGCCCAGGACCTGAACTCCGACGCCTTCCAGGGCCATCTCTCCGCGGCCCTGGCGCATTTAGCCAACATCAGCTACTATCTCGGCGAAAGCAACAGAGTCTCCGTGAGCGAGGCCAAGGCCGTCCTGGAGAAGGTCAAGAGCCGCGATGACAACATCGAGACGTTGAATCGAACCGTTCAGCATTTGAAAGACAACGGCGTCGATCTGGACAAATACCCGATGTCCATGGGGCCGCTGCTTCAGTTCGATCCCAGAAAGGAAGTATTCACCGGCAGCGCCGCGGCCAACGAGATCCTGCATCGTGAATACCGAGAGCCGTTTGTCTGTCCTGCGCCTGAGAAAGTGTAGGCACGGATCGACAGTTTTCGCGATCGTACCTTCGCGTTGACGGCTCGTTACGTCGATTGGCGGTCACCTCCGGAAGGGGGTATCCGAGTGATGCTTGACCGGATCGGTGATGGTGCCGGTCTGCCAGTTCTCGGCGATCTCGATATCCTGCTCGACCTTGCTGACCAGGCCGGGAATGTCGACCCAGCCCACTCGGTTGTAGAGTATGGGCTGTTTGTTTTGGCGGGTGTAGGCGGCGGCGTACCGCTTCCAGTGCTCCAGGGCCGCCTTCAAGTGTGTGACGGCTGAGGCTCTCTGTTCGACCTTGCCGGTCGCGTCGAACAGGGCCAGATCGACCGCACCGAGGATCTTCTCGGCATAATAGTTGCCCAGATGGGACATGGCCTCCAGGTCGCCCAAGGTCAGGCGCAGCTCTTTGTTGTCACCCTGCCGGGGGCGAAGCTCTGCGACCGTGCTCAAGGTGTCTGTGGCATATTCTCTGAGCGCCCTCGCCACTTGGGTGGGTGTACCCTCCGAGATCGGCCGGTCGTTCAACCGTTTCTCGCGGTACTCTCGAATGTTCAGGATGCC
>CBFDDG010000362.1:0-5205 GCA_965603505.1 uncultured Phycisphaerae bacterium
TCCAACGCATGGTGTTCGAGGGCCAGGCAGCAGTTGATCAGGCCTTGGGGATCCGTCCAACGATCCCTGTCCACCCGCGCTCTCTGGACCCGCTCATCGCTCATGGTCTCCTTCATATACCTTTTGTGATCATGCGCCAGCGATATCATGACCTTCGTATCCAGATTGTAGTAGATGGTTGGCAGATGCTCATGGGAGCCAAAGAACGAGGCATGAAACAAAGCCCCCGGAGCGATGGCCGAGGGCTTGTGACGTTCTTATTGTGAACGGGAAGCACTTGGCCATGTGTTTAGAATATTCACATACCAGCGTCCGGGGCGCCCATCCACGATGAGAGCAGCGAACTTCTGGTTTGTGATCTCCGGTTGGCCGTCACGCTCGATTTCGTACTGACATGGAACCCAGAACCTGGGCTCCCCGAAGTCTATCTTTTCCGGTTGTCCAATGGAAATTATACGCACGGGTCGCACGTGGCCATAGGCTTCGGCCAGCATGCGCCTCGGAGCGCCGCCGCAGAGTTTACCCGCCTTGGCGAAATCCCCCTTAGCCCACGCGTCCAGAGCCTCGCGAACGATTTTCACGGCAACCTCTTCATTGCTCATGTCGCCCTGAGCCATGCCGACCTCTTGCGTGACCTGGTCCATGATGAGGGTATCCTCTGGCAAACTCGGATCGATAAGCCGCGGATCGATGGTCTTGTTGTATTCCAGCACCTCAATGCCATGGTGGAACGCTTTCTCTTTCTCTCCTCCACCCCAGTAGTCGTCGACTCGAACGACGAGTTTTGTGTCAGGATCGACAAGCAGGACCTGCCGGAGCGGCTTGCCGTCTATGCGCTTCACATGAATCGTCATCAGGCGTGCGTACCGCGGAGGGTCCTGGATCTCCATGACAGCCTTACCAGCGGCGACCAGCTCATGGACCTCCTGTACAACGGTCTCCGGGTCGAATTCCTCCAAATCCTCCAACCCACCACCGCTGTTCTCGACACGGGTCATCAGTTTGATGCCCCACGGGGGTGGGTAATATTGGCTCCTAACACCGTCTTTCCATGTCGTGAGCAGAATGAACTTCGGATCAGAGCCTTCTTCTTGCCGGAAGCGAACCAGTTTCCCTTCTTCATCGAACTCGGCCCAGAACTCACACTTGCGGCGCTGTCGGAAGTAGGTCTGTATGTGAAACGACCGCTTGCCTTGCATAGCTTCAACGGTCTGCTCGAAAGCGTAGGCGGTTTGCCCGCCGTTGTGCCATGTCCCGATCAATCCGATCCCGACAATGGAAAGGACCGCCGCCGCGGCGGCCAGTTTCATATGTGGACTTCTCATGATGTGTCTCCCTTCAAAGGGCCAGCCTTGAGCTGTCGCCTTCCTTTCAGACGGGTCATATGCCCTTGCGGTGTCGGCCCAGACGTCTTTGTCCAATTCGGGTCCGGCCGCGAACGACATCTTCTTGATGTGCCTTGCTATTTCATCTGCGGATCTCATATCAGAGTCTCCCATTCAAATCCGACCGGAGTTTCTCAATCCCGTGTCGGTATCTTCCTCGCACCGTCGTGATCGGCATATTCTGAAGTCGCGCAATGTCTCGCAATTTCAATTGTCCGTTCAGATGCAGGGCGATGACTTCCCGTTGCTCGTCCGGCAGTCGGGCCAGGGCCCGGGCGACCAGTCTCGACCGCTCGTCGGACAGGATGCGTCCGTCCGGCGGAGCCAGATTCGACTCCAGGGGCATCTCTGCATCCAGGCTTATGCCCTGACGCTTGCGGGCCCGCATCCGGTCGCGAACACGGTTGACCACGCATGTGGCCAGGTAGGCCCGCAGGCTGCCGTGCAGGCGGAACCGGACGGCCGACTGTGCGAATGAGACGAACACGTCGTGCACGATGTCCTCGGCTGTGGCGGCGTCATTCGATAGCGCCATCGCCAGCGTCAGCAGAGTGTCGCGGTACTTCTCGTAGATGCGCTGCAGCGCGTCTCTGCTGCCGGCCTTGAATCGGAGTTTGAGCAGCTCGTCCTCGATCATCTGCACATGCCGGTCTTCCTGTCACAACGATCGTTGTCGGGTCCCTCAGATGCGGCGTTCCGCATCGGGGTCACCCTATTCCTTATTATCACGAGTGAGCCCCGGCCCAGGGCACAGGAATTTTTGAATTTCTTCGTCCCATTTCCGGGCGGAAGGAGTGATGCTACGGTGGGCAAACGGTGGATGCTCAAGGCCGAAAGGAAATGACACAGCAAGAGCGGCCTTGGCGGGACCGCTCTCGCGGATGTTGGCTGTAGGATTACTGCTCGTCGATTGGCTTGCCGGCGGACCAGATGAATTCAGTGCCGTCGCTGAGGATATATCGCTGCCGTCTGAAGGAGAATACACGACCCAGCACCTCCTTCTCCTCCGTGCCCAGATCTTCTGTCTGGCCTGCATCCCTCAGGTTGCGAAACTCTTCCCAATCCGTCTCGGTCAAGCGGGTCTTCAAGTCCTTGGGTTTGCCTACGGCGTGCGTCACCACGGTCCCGTCGGAGAGGGTCAGGACGTACGTTTCGAAGGTGAACGTCCGGCCCTGCACTTCCCGGTCGCTGTATCCCAGGTAGTCTCCTTGCTTGAGCCGGCGCAGCCGCCAGATCTCGCTGATTTTCGCAGTGCCCAGCGGGTTGGCAGGCGGCGGCAGCTCGGGGTCGCCCTCGCCCACGCTCATCGTGCGCCCGTCGGCGAGCACGTATTCATACGAGCAGGTTCTCTGAAGGTCCCCTTCGATCTGTGTGTCCGTGACCCACACCAGCTCTCTCTTGCCTTGCTCGCGCAGTTGGGCGATCTCTTCGTGGTCTTTCTCGATTTGCTCCGGTGTTCTTGGGGTTCGGCGGCCGGGTTCACCTTCGCCCATAGTGTGCGTGCGGCCGTCGGAGAGAGTGTACTTGTACCGGCACGTTCGGTGGAAGTGACCGTTCACCTCTGTGTCGATCACACCCACCAACTCTCTGACGTCCTGTTGACGCAGCGCCGCAATCTCTTCGAGGTCCGTTCTGGTCTGCTCCACATCAAAGTTCGGGTCATCCGAACTGATACTGACCGAGAACCCCTGGACCACCGAAATACCGCTCTCGGGTGATTCATAGAGCGTCTCCCGCTGTCCGCTGAAGTGGTAGACGCCGTCGGCCCCTCTGCCTTCGAAGTGGTACCGGTACACCCTCACGCCCACCGCCGCAGCGATGGCCCCTCCACCTATCAGGGCCGCCACCGCCAGGGTTACTTTCCACGGTCTGGCTTTCAGGGACATGGTCTGCCTCCTTTCGAGTTTCGTAAGAATCTGGCGGCGCAACTGCTGCCGATGCGGATCCGACTCGTGTTCCGGCACACCGACAGCCTTGAGGTATCGCTCGATTCGTTCCACGTTTCTGTTCATGGTCCTGTTCCCGACTATTCCGGCAACACGCCCCAGCCCCCGAGGACATCCTGCAACTGGGCCAGGCCGCGGTGCAATTGACACCGGATCGTCCCTTCCTTCCTGCCGGTAATGTTGGAGATCTCCGCAATCGTTTTGTCCTCGAAGTATCGCAGGATGATCACCGTTCGATACTTCAACCGCAATCGCAGCAGCGCCTTGTGGAGCAAGCGATAGTCCTCTTGGGCCGTCGAGCATTCATCGGCGGGCCGCGCCGCACCCGCAAGATCGCCATGCTCCGGCTGGAGACGGGTGGTCCTGATGCGTCTTCGTTTGCGGTAGTACGTCCGCACTTCGTTCGTGGCGATGCGATAGAGCCAGGCTCGGAAGGGGATCTGTCTCCACCTGAACCGCCCAAGGTGCCGGAAAGCAGCGAGAAACACGTCCGACGTCAGGTCCTCGGTGGCCGCGCGGTCCAGAGTGCAATGGTAGATGTAGCCGAGGATCTCGCGGTAGTACTTGTCGTAGAGCCTGCCAGCGGCTTCTGTGTCCGTTTGGGCCGCAGAAACCAGCGTCTCGTCTCCACCGAACGTCTCGGTCCGAGAGTCCAAGCCGCACTCTATCGCGTTATCCGTCATTTACTGCTCCGGAGCCAGTCTTCTCCTATCATAACGCAGAAACGCTGGAAACGTTGCATTGTGGGCAGGAAAAAGTGAGGGAGAGCGAATCGGCGGTGACGGGTCGCTTGGCGGATTGGGTCGGCGGCAGCGGTTTCGATGGTGAGCTGTCGCTGAGCGCCGCCGCGCGTTGGAACGGCCGGCAGTCGCGGCTTATTCCTCGCTCATCGTCTCAATGAAGTCATTGGCCTCTGCGATGGAGGTTTCCATCGCCTTGAGCAGGGTGGCCACGTCGGCCCGTACGGAGACCAGCTCATCTTCGAGAGAAGCAACGGCCTGAGCGTTCAGATTGTGCTTCAGGAACAGCACTTGATCGCGAAAGGCGACCAGGACCGGTTCGATTTTGCCTTCGACCCGATGCATGGTGCTGATGAGCTGTGCATAGCGTTCTTGGGTCTGCTCGAGCTTGCGTTTGCTGAGTCGCTTCAGCTTCTCGTTCGTATAGTCGTCGAGCTCGGATTCCCACTCGCGAAAGAGGGCCTGGGCCACGTCTTCCACGTCCTTGATTCTCGCATGAACCGCTCGGGCCTTACCTTCACTCCTTGAGAGATCCGCTTTCAGGCGGTCATAGGTTTTCTCCAACTCGCCGCCCTCGAAACCCACGACGGCGGTGAACTGCTCCAGGACGGACTCGAACTGCTTCTTCGCCTCCTGTTGGGCGTCGCGGGCGTCCTGCACGCGGTCCACGAGGATGTCCCGCTTGTGGTAGCCGAATTTCTCCATGGTTCCGTAGTAGACGCTCGAACAGCCGGCAAGGATCACGACGGCACCAAGGATCGCCAGGATTGTGGACTGTCTCATCAATTTTGTCCTTCAAAAGCGTTCATCATTCCGTCAACATGGGATTCTACAGCCGGTGACCGGGAATTCAAGAAGAAACAAAGGTGTGTATACAGGTCGGCGTCTGTCAATTTGGGGTGCCGTCTGGCCGAGCACGGCCGGTACGGCGGCGGTCACACGGGCCGTCTATAAATACCAAACCCCGCTCGGGCGAGCGGGGCTCGGTACTTGGTGGAGGCAGGTGATAGAGAGCTGCTATCATCAAGGAAATGATAGCGGTGTTGGTGTGGGTTGCGGCTTTGCACCTGACCTGGGCATTGTTCGGGTTAAGTAGGAGGCTATGTGCATTTGTTTTGACGCAATCGGGTCCCT
>CBFDDG010000363.1:0-5202 GCA_965603505.1 uncultured Phycisphaerae bacterium
CCCCGCCCGTCACAGCCGGGCGGTGGTTCGGCCCGCCACGGTCGGGCCTCTGGCCGCCGGGCCTGCGTCCCGGCTCTGGCTTCGCCGGTCCCGGCCTACGGCCGGGCCCACCCGCTGGGGTGTCCCCCGGCGGTTTCTTTCGGCCGAACCCCGGCGCGTCGGCTTCGCCTCGCGCCTCCCCCGCGCTGGCCGGCGCCCCCGTGCACCTGCCCCGCACGTCCCCGGCATGACATCGGGCAGCCGGCTGTACTCGCCGCAGGTGAATGACCTGCTCGCAGGCCATGCCTCACAACCATCGTAAAGCCGGCAGCAGTCATAGCAGGCCCCGTGAACCTCGAACGGCCGCCGTAGCTCCTTGCCGAAATCCGGAAACCGTCGGAAGATCATGGCCGCGTCCCCCCGTCTGCGCTCCGCACCAGCGCCAGGACGGCAGCCTTGATATGCTCCGGCAGCTTCGGCCATGCCGCCATGACCTTGGCCAAGTCGGGGTCAACGGGGGCCTTCTCGCCGTCAGGTGCGCCGGATCCTGCGCGCTCATTTTCCGGAATCGGGGTTTTCGGGGGCGTTAGCAAGCGACGCTCAGACGCGCATTCCGGATATGGTGGCTTCAAAGACAAGGGTCTGGCCGACGACGCCCTGGACGTCGCAGACGTACTTCCTGCCCCGTCTGGCCTGAGTGATGCGGCCGAGCAGGCAGAGCCGGCAGCCGGGCGCGATCGTGGCTCGGAACTTCGCCCGGTCAATCCCGCCGAAGCCGACGAAGCCCTCCTCTTCGTAAATCCGCTTCACAAAGAAACTCAGCAATTGGGCGGCGGCCTCGATCTGGATGACGCCGGGCATGAGAGGACGCCCCGGGATGTGGCCGCGGGCCCAAAACTCCTCGTCCGTGACGTCCTTGTAGCCTAAAATATACCGTTTCTCCTTGTCATACCACGCGATGCCGTCAAGCTGCTGCATCTCAAACCGCTGCGGGTTGACTTTGCAGATTGCCTCCTTATCGAAGACAGGTGGCCCCGTCAAGTCGATCTGTGCCAAATCAAACAACAACGCAGGCGCCATGGATAACCTCAATCGTACTCACGATTCACGGCCCTGAATGCCTGGCCGGTTTCCTTGGCGCACCATCTCCGACCTGAACCCCGCAGTGCGGCGCAAGGCGAATCCTGAATCGCAAGTAGTAAATCGCAAATGATGAATCCGCCGGGGGCGTCTTTCGGCTAATCCGTGGATCGGATCTCGAGAACCCGGTTGCGGACGGTCTGTGCAGATTGTTTAACCGTCTGCATCTGCTTTCGGACGCGCGTTCCGGCCGCCTTATTGCCGCCCTCGGCCTTGTCGATATCCGATTCGATCTCTGCCACCAGTCTCTTCAAATCTTCATATTCTTGCATGTAGGCAACCTCCATTTGTTGGGTTGAGATTGCGGGGAATGTAACGACCAACCCCGTTGTTGTCAAAAAAAAACCGCTCTTTCATCAAAAAAACGCACATGGCACGACCACGGTATTTGGGCGGGTCGGCGACGGGCGATGGGTCACGGATTCAGCCTGGCGGTCAGTGCGGCGATTTTCTGGCCCCGGCGTTCGCACTGTTGGTGGACCTTCTCGTCGGGTTTCCCGATGGATAGCGGGCCGTAATGGGCCCCCTGGGGGTCGCCTTGGACGATCATGCCCGCGATGAGCATGGCCTCAATGATGCCGATGATGGTCGTTTCGCTGCCACCCCCGATGTTGGCCGAGCTGGCAAACGCCCCGCCCACCTTGCCGTTCAACTGCCCGTGCCGGCCCACCAGATCGTCGATGAGCTGCTTCACCGGACCGGCCATCTGCCCGTAATAGCAGGGCGACCCGATCACGATGGCATCGTAGGCGGGAAGGTCGTCCGGACGCACCTTCTCGGCCGGTTTACACTCGGTATCGAGGCCGGCGTCGTTCATGGCCTTGGCGATCGTCTCGGCCATCTCCTTGGTGTTACCGCTCCTCGAATGGTAGACCACAATTCCCTTTGCCATGCCCACTCCTTTCCACTATGCTGCGGGCCGGCGGTCCTGCGGACCGGGCCACACGCCGGTCTTGAGCAGGCCGCACATTCCGCCGGCATCCTACACCCCAACCCCGAAAAACGCAAAAACATTCCCGCCACGGCGGCAATCCAGGTCCTGTCACGACAAACAGAATGCAACTACAGGGAACGGAGAGCGGCGAGGGCTGTTACCGCGAAATACGCGAACCACGCGAAAAGGGATAGCTCACCACGGAAGGCTCGGAAGGAGTATTCAATAATCAATGCAAAGGCCTCGAAGAGCACAGCGCGGCCTTCGGCCGCAACCAAAACGCGTTTTTTCGCTTTCGGGGCTACCAGCAGGATGGTATGCCAGACCCCTCGCAACACGCCTGCTCTAAGCAATCATCCGGATCCCTCCCTGAGCCTGCTGGCAGCCTGCTATGCGCTAAACGCAATCTCAGCATGAGGAATTTGCGCAAGAAAGCAAGATTTGAACAAGTAGTAGTACGAAGCTTGTCATTCCCGCGAAGGCGGGAATCCAGGTGTTTTTCAACCGCAGATTTCACCGATTTGCGCAGATTTCGGGCCGGAGGCCGGCCTCTGGCTTATCACCTATCACTTATCGCTGTTTTGCCACAGATGAACGCGCATGGACGCCGATGGCCGGACCGGGGGCCGGAAATCCGAAGCACGAATATCGAAATCCTAAACAAGCTCGAATGACAGAGACGCTGCCTTTTCCCCGCCTTGCCGGTTGTGAACGTTGCCGTTTTGGTGATTGGGATTTGTTTAGGATTTAGGGCTTAGGATTTGGAGCTTCTCCCCTGGCCGTATACCCCATTCGAGATACGAGAGGACGATGTGGTAGGGTGTGCCGTGCACACCGCTTCTGTGATTGCCAGGCGCAAGACGGGCTGAGAGCCTATGTGGGGTGGGTTCTCAACCCACGCGTCAAGCTGGAAACAACGGAGGGCAAGGCTATTGAAATCGGATGCCATGGCGGGATATCATAGGGCGCGTACCGTGCAGGAGCACGGGCTCTGAGGTCCGGCAGGAGATCCCGCCTCAAGAGAGAAGGAACGAATATGGACGCGGCTCTCCGGCTCGTTCGGCCGTTATTTCAGCCCCTCCCATCGCCCGCCGTGCTTGTGACGACGCCAGGCGCCCGGCGACGGACGCTCCCCGCGACCCGCGGCGGTTTCACGCTCATCGAGCTGCTGGTGGTCATTGCGATTATCGCTCTTCTGATTGCGGTGCTGATCCCCGCTTTGTCCGCTGCCAGGGGCCTCGCTCAGAGCGCCGCATGCCTGAACAACCTGAGGCAACTCCAGACCTGCTGGCTGATGTATGCCAACGATCACGACGGCACGCTGCCGCCCAACCTGTCGGTCTACGACCTGTCCACCGGAGAACCGATCCCCGGGCTCGATCCGCGGCTGACGTGGTGCGCCGGCAACGCCCACAAGGACGTCAACACGGCCAACATCGAGAAGGGCTACCTGTTTCCCTACAACCGCTCGACCGCCATCTATCATTGCCCGGCGGACAAGGCCTACGTGGCCGGCTCCAACGTGCGCCACACGCGCAGCTACAACATGAGCCAATCCGTCACCGGCATCAGCTTCGGCAGCATCCTCGGCCAACTCCCGACCTTTCAGAAGCTCACGCAAATCAGGAACCCCGAACCCGCCAATCTGTTCGTCTTCATCGGCGTGCACGAGGACGAGATCACGGATTCGCTCTTTGGGATTCCGCTGCCGGAAAGCTCTTTCGACGGCATCTGGTTCGACCTGCCGGCGGGCCGGCACAACGACGGGGGCAATCTTTCCTTCGCCGACGGACACGTCGAGCACTGGAAATGGGCCGTGCCGAAGGTCTTCAGGTCACGCGGCCAGAACGTCGAACCCCAGGAGGAATGGCACGACTACAACCGAGTCCGCGACCACATCCGCAAGACCATGGACTGACAGCCCGCCCCGGCCGGGCAATCATCAATCGTCAATCATAAATCATCAATCCAAATGCCCTTCGCAATGTGGATGTGTGAGCCCCCGGTTCTCTCGGAGTCTCCGCTCCGCCCCACACCGTCCTCCGTGCTCTGGCCTGCCGCCCGACGAACCGCCGCCGTCTCACAAATGGCCTCTGAAGTTGCCTCGCTAAAGCTTAATTTAAGGGCTGACCCCGACTTCCCCCCCGACTTCCCCCGGTAGGGACGGACCCTATATCCCTGTTCCCCTTTTGCGACTTTCCGGCCATCTCATCTGTCACTAATAGGGTGCGTCCCTATTGTCCTCCTATTTTCCTATCTGTGTCACTAGCCCAATTTGTTGTGCAATCGGCGTGTACAGATCGACGTCATTGTCGGGCGTACTTATTGTGATAATCAACGAATATCGCGTCTGTCTCTCCACGAGTCCCAGATGCTTTCGTTCACGCCACCAACCAGTGACAGGAAAAACCGCGACCTGGCCACAACGCGCCAATTCAGCTGCACCTCCTTGGGGCGTCCACCAATCGCAGTGGATCGAACCTTTGGTACGTAGACGCACCCCAACGGCCCAGTTGATGGGATCACTGGGTGAGGGGCGTTCTTCTTGATCCTCCTCCCATTCCTGTTTGCTGATTCGCTGCCTGAACTGATATTCCGTTTCCGTAGGACCTCGCAAGGCAAAACGCAAGCCATGGGATGCATAACGGAACTTCCTGCCCCATCCTCGACCTGCTGGACTCGGCTCAATGAAGTAAGAGAGAGTCACCTTAACGGTGACGTCCTGGTCATGCATTTGTTCAAGAGCAGCTTTGGGCCATGGAAGAGAGTGAAGTGTGAAATGATTGGTCTTAGCTTCGGTACCATCGAGCTTATAAGGTTGGATGGTTCCCTGGTGTATAAGGGAGACGCAGTTCTCCACGGTATACCGTGCCCTGTCGAGATTGGGGACACCATAGCCAAAACAACGGATTCTGTCGTGACGGTCTGTTTCTCTAGTTCCAGGGAACTGTCTTTCCATTTCCTGAGTCCATTCCGCAGAATGAACCAACAGGCCACGAATGGTTTCAGGCCAAAGGTGTGGATAGTCCGCCATGAGAATGGCTGCGTAGCGGGCAGCCTGTGCCGTTGCTGCACTGGTGTCACCGTAACATGTCAGCAAACGACCGGTCGCATCGAGCTTCGTTGTCAGTAGGGCGAGATCTTCACAT
>CBFDDG010000364.1:0-5186 GCA_965603505.1 uncultured Phycisphaerae bacterium
TTGGGAAGGGCGGACACGAAGTGCATCATGTAGAGATATCCGAGCCCTCCGCCGGACATGTGCGGCGTACAGTCTTTTCCAAACACTCGCGCCATGCGCGCCACCTTCATCGAACGGATCATGCCGCCGAAATAGTAGCTGTCGGGCTGGACGATTTGAAGGCCGTCATTGGCAATCAGCCAGCGAAATCCGTGAAGGCTGTATTCCTGCTCGCCGCCGGCAACGGGAATGGCCAGGGCATCGGCCACCTGTTTCGTCTCTTCGTACCAGTCGAAAAGAACGGGCTCTTCAAAAAAGCCATAGCGGTATTCTTCCAGCAAGCGTCCAACACGTATGGCCTCTTGGACTGAATAGAAGCCATTCGCATCGGCATAAAGGGCCATATCGTCGCCAAATGTCTCTCGGATCAGCGGAATGATGGTCTCGGTTCTTCCCCTGGGCCCGACGGCCTTGATGTCCTTCGTCATGAACATCAGCCCGCCGACCTTGATCTTGAGGGCGTGGGCGTTGTTCTCCGCGACGGCCCTCTTGATCAGATCCAGGGATTCGGCTACGGATTTCTCGCGGTACTCCGTGGCCTGGTACACCCCTACCTGGGGATGGTGGATGTCTCCGATCAACTGGCCCATGGACTTGTTGGCGATACGCCCCAGCATGTCGAGAATGGCAAACTCGATGGTGGCCAGGGGGATGCCGAGTGCCATGCCGCTCAGTCTGAAATTGAGGTCGTAGATGTAGACCTTCTCAAGCAGCAGGTCCAGGTCGCGTGCGTCTTTGCCAATGAAGAACGGTTGCAGCCGGTGGATGAAGATGGGATAGAGCGAACTGAGGCTGCCGTGACCGACCGAAAGGCCTTCTGCTCCATCCGTGGAACGCACGCGGCACAGGAAATTGCCCCTGTATCGCAGCAATTCCAGGGTCTCGATGATGACCGGAGTCGTAAACAATTCCTTCTTGAGGACAGGCTGCTTGAGGATTTCATCGAGCGTGGGGTACCTGGGGTTCAAGGCTCCTGCCGAGCCCGGGTTCCGGGTCTGGGAGCCGTAAGATGACAATGACGACGTGGCGGTGGCCACGCCCCCTGCAAGGGCGGTCGCAATGAATTGGCGTCGATTGGCTCGCATAGACAATGTGTCTCCATTATCAGGTGACAGATAGAAAATTTGGTTTCAACATACCGGAGTGATTATACGACCGCGGGAACGAGGATTCAAGCGAAGGGGTCTTTCGGGCGGGGCGGAATCAAAAAGGGCTGCAAGCCGAAGCCTGCAGCCCTGTAGGTCTCTGTATTCAGCGAGTGCGTTACACCATTCTGCGTCTGCGGAGCCAGCCGATCAGGCCGGTGCCGATGGCGCCGAGCACAATCGCGCCGGGGGCGGGGATCGGGGGTGGCTCAAAGAGGATAGATGTTTCCATCTTGAAGTTCGACTGAGTTGTATGCCGTTCGGCGAAGAACAAATCGAGGGCATAGTCCTCGCCGGCGGTCAAGCTGAGTGTGTCCAGGTTGACCGAGGCCGATTGGGCCGTGTGAACGCCGCCGAGATCGATGACGAGCTGGTCGTTGATGAAGACGAACACGTCGTCATCGCCGGTGAAGCTGAATGTCTGTCCGGCCTGGTAGGTGAACAGCGTGTGGAGCTCCAACGTGAAATGATAGTTGTGGCCCAGGCCCTCGTTGCCGAAGAGCAAGCCGTCTACCGGGAAGAAGGATGAGCTTTCGAACCGATAGATTCCGCCGCCGACGTCGTTCAGGACCAGATCGTACGGCATGCTGAGATTGACGCCGCCGACATCATTGTACCATTCGTTGAAATTGTCGGCACCAGTCGTGGTCGCCGTTCCCCCGCCGCCGATGTATACGGGCTTGCGATCGGCGCCGATGGTCGTGGCGACGAAACCCGTATCGGACGCGATCACGCCCTCGAAATCCGGATGCGAGTCCTGGAAATCGCGGATGGTGGTCGGCAGCGTAACGCTCGCCTGGGTCGTTATGGGCGCAGCCATAAGGGCACCCAACATCAGGATTGCCAACAGTTCCTTTTTCATCACCGTTCTCCCTATTCGAAATGATTCTCACCCCACCTGCCACACACAACCAGCCTGGAGAAGATACTCCAGCTTTAGTTTGAATTGGTATTATACAATATCGCTGGCAGCCATGTCAAGCAGGAAATTGCCTATTCTTGTATGGGAAATCGGGGTTTCTTGCCCGAACACGGGGGCAAGGCCGTGTTTAGCGGACGTAGCTGAGAATTCCGTCGACGATGGCCTGGGCCGCTCGCTCCTCCAGCTCAAGAAACTCATCCTGCCAGCGGGTCATGAGGACCCCGATCCCACTCGCTTCCAGCGGTCGGGCCACTTTGGCGGCCACGCGTAGGTTGATGTTCTTCTCGTGATGCAGCGGGACAATCTACCTTTGGCTCTTCCTGCATCCTTGGCGTTTCTATGATCCGCCGCCGTTCTTCTCCCAGATTTCCGGCTTGACGACCCAGACGCCAGCTTGATAGGGCCTCCGCTCGGCGTGCTCGGGAATCCAGAGTGTGGTCTTGTGCCAGCTTTCGACGTGGCCGTCGTAGAAAGCGAGATTGGCGACGTCGTTGTGGCGGTACATGGTGGGTCCGCCGCAGCCGGCATTCTTGTAATCCTGAACGCTGCCGTCCTGGCCAAGCACGTCCCAACCGTCGATGTAGTTGGCGCCCCGCCATTTGCTCCACCAGTCGTGGGCCTCGTTGAACTGGAGCTTTGTCGCCGGCTGCCGAATGGTGGATAGCTTGTAGCCGATCACGCTCATATCCATCGCTCCGGTCCAGGAGGGCGTGCCAACCGAAGGAAACCAGTCTTCGATGTTGTAGCCGTAACTGACCAGGGTCCCGCCTGTGTTGCCGGACTCGACATCGTAGGCGTGCAGCCAGGCCTTCTGGGTGTCGCTGGGGCACTTGTACTTCTTGGGTGTCTGGACGATGGATTGATCCGGCGTGTCTTCCGCTCCTTCATAGCCGATGTATGTGCGGTACTGGGAATTGCCCGTCCACAAGGTCGTTTGCTGGTTGACGGTGAAGCGGCACGGTACGGACCAGTCGTTATTGTTGACGGCGTACAGGTTGTTCGCCAGCGCCAGACTGTGCAGATTGCTGGCGCAGGCCATCTTTCGGCCCTGGTCCCGCGCCAGATTCAGTGCGGGCATGAGAATGGCCATCAGAAGGGCGATGACGGCGATGACGACGAGCAACTCAATCAGTGTGAAGGCTTGATGTTTCATCGTTCGGCCCCTTTTGAGACATCGTGTTCGCGGCCCTGCGAGACGTCCGTACAGGATGACAGGATCGCGCAAGCGTTCTTCAGCCCGTATGCGTCCTATCATACCGGAATCCGGGTGCAAAATCAAGGGTGCACAGGCTCTGGATCAGCGGAGTGTGCGACTACGTTTTGTGGTAGGAAAGGTCTTTTCTGTCACCCCGAGCGCAGTCGAGGCCTCTGGCCGGGAGCCGGAGGCGTCCTGCGGCCGCAGGCAGATGTCTCGGCTTCGCTTCGCTCCGCTCGACATAACAAGAGACAGGAGGGACTTGGCTCGACATGACCGATAGTAGAAGGCCCGCCACGATATTCAGGTACACCCTCAGCGGAGGTAGGTTTGGATGCCGTCGACGATGGCCCTCGCGAGGCGGTCCTGGTAGTCGCCGTCGCGGAGGCGCGAGGCCTCCCAGGCGTTGGAGAGATAGCCGAGCTCGATGAGGACGGCGGGACAAACCGTCTGGACGAGGACGCGGTAATCGGCTTCGCGGATGCCGCGGGTGTCGGCGCCGGTTCGGGACATGGCACGACTGATGGCTTGGGCCGCTCGATAGGCGTTGCGCGATGCACCTCTCGCCACGTAGATCGTAAAGCCCTGCACGCTCTTGCTGGGCTCGGAATCGGCGTGGATGCTGACGAAAAGGTCTGCGTTGCGGTCGTTCGCGACGGCCGAACGCTCCTCCAGCTCAAGGAACTTATCCTGCCAGCGGGTCATGACGACGCCGACGCCACTCGCTTCAAGCCGGCGGGCCACTTTGGCGGCCACGCGCAGGTTGATGTTCTTCTCGTAGTACCCGGCGGCGCTGGTGGCGCCCGGATCGTGACCGCCGTGACCCGCATCGATGACGACCAGGCCCGTGAGCCTGCGCGTGGGAGGACGAACGACGGGCGGTTCCGGGGCAGCCGAGCGCAGATGCGGACGGATTTGCGAGACAAGCTCCCTGGAAACGTAGACCGTCCCGTCCGCCTTCTTGATGGCGCCGACGGAGCCGATGGGCGTGCCATTGACGAAGACGCGGCCGGCGGGGTGCGTGAAGATGACCACCGTGTTGCCGGCGTTCTTCAGGACGACGAAGGCCTCGTCCCGCTCATCGATCTGCAGCCCCAGGCCGCGGGCCAGGTCCTCGATGGTGGGCACCCGCGGCTCCTCGATCACGACGCCCGGCGGGCGCTGCTGCGGCTCCTGGCAACCGACGATGCCCAGGGCCAACAATGGCAAGATGACAAAGACCTCTTTTCTTATAGTCATATAAGTGCTTTTATCGGAGATTGACCCTTAATCTGTTTAGATTTCCTGCCACTATTCTCACTGCGAGGCTGAAATAGTCGTCCTTCTTGCGATCCTGCGGGCTGATGTGACGCACGCGCTCATGCACAGGAAGGACACAGCCCCTCCAGTCGAGTTTGCTGTCGGTGGATGACAAAGCCTTCCTGCGGGATCTTCACCATGGGCATGGAGACCTCGGTGAGGCAATGCGTCACGCCACAGCTCGTGCAGGTGAAATGCGGATGGCACTGTCTCTCCGTGCAGTGGTCGGCCAGCTCGAAGTGCCAGGCTCGATTGTGCATGAAGGCCTGGTGGACCAGCCCGGCCGCGACCAGCGATTCGAGCGTTCGGTACACCGTGACCTTGTTCAGCTTTCGGTTCGTCAATTGCCGCGCGATCTGATCCTGTGGAAGCGGCCTGACGGCGCCCATGAGGACCTGCAGGATGGCGACTCTTGCCTCCGTGCAGTACAGCCTGGCGTCCTTGAGCATTTGCCGGGCCCTATCGTCAGATTGCGTCGTCATGCGTGCACCTCCGCGGCATGGTGGTGATGGCATCCCACGTGGAGGTGGGGCGAGCGAACGAACAACAGCGGAAAGATGATGTCACTGACGCAGCAGGGCAGCCA
>CBFDDG010000365.1:0-5174 GCA_965603505.1 uncultured Phycisphaerae bacterium
GCCAGCATCGCGTCCTTGTCCACCGTGGGCTTCGGTGGCTCTGCCGCTGGTTTATCCGGCTCAGGCTCCGGCGTGGGCTCGGGTTCCAGCTCCGGCTCGGCCTTCGGCTCTACAAAGAATGGGGCCGTCATGTCCGGCTCACCCTCGGGTTCCGGTGTTACTTGCTCTGTCTCTTGCTCTGCCATCTCTTGCTCCTACAATGCGCCCGTGGCGACCACGCCACGTTTCTTCGCCTCTCGCTCCCATTCCTCTTTATTCCGTATCAGGACGCCCTTCCCGTTGTTCGCCCTGTTATCCAGAATCGGGTCGCAGAACGGGAAGTAGCTCCCGACCACGCCGACCACGGGCACGCTGAAGATGCGGCGGAGCGCCCCGCCGCACTCGCCACACGGCCTCCGGTACTTCGCGTTGATGCCCGGCGGCTTTCTGCACGCATGCTCCTCAACCGCCCCGCACTGCTCGCATTGAAACTCAAACTGCGCCACCCATCCCTCCCTGCTGCACGCCGCCGCCGCCGCCGATTTCGGGGGTCGGCGCGCCCGACATTGCGCCCTGGGCCTGCTGACCGCCGCCACCACCCTTGCTCGTGAGCGCCGGCCGGTTGAACATGTCCAGAACCAACTGCTTCAACTCCAGCGGGTTCGCCGCCGGGTTCTGCTGCAACAACTGAACCATCAGCGCGCTCTCGTGCTTCTCCTGCTCCGCCGTCTTCTCCGGCCGGTCCTCGATGTTCACCTCGATGTCGTAGTCCACGTCCCGCAGGTCGTCGAGGATGAAGTTCACCATGACCGGGCTGCCGTCCGGCCGCTCCACCATCACGCTGTTCGCCGTTTCCTGGTCACGCCACTCCAGGAAGATGATCTCGTTTAGCCGCCGTACCAGCCGCGACAACAGCGCCGCCGCCTCGTGCTTCCGGTCCACCAGCCGCGTCTGCGCGCCCTCATGCACGATGCCCGTCTCAAACGCGGTCGTCCGGCTCTTCGGCGCGTACTCGCCCTGAAGGTTCATCGAAATCCCCAAGGTCTCCCGCATGTCCGCACGGCACTGGCCGAGGAACTGGTACAGCTCCGGCGGCGTCGCGATGTTGAACTGCTTGACAATCGTGTTGGGATCGCCGTCCACGGGGATCGCCAGCGCAACCTTGTTCGCAAGGAAGTCATTCATCGCGGTCGCTTCAATTTTCGTCTGGTCGTAGAACACCTTGGCGATAGTGCTCTGGCTGTGCCGACGTATCTGCTCCCGCGTCCGGTTCATCTCAAGCTGCTGCGGCCATATCTGCGCCACGTCACTGACCGGCCAGAACCAGTCGCCGTCCTCGTTCCAGGCCAGACTGTCATACGGCCACCAGCCGTACTCTTCCGGCTTCTTGAGGAACGATTCGTGCTTCAGCAGGAACGCCGCCCTAAGCCCCCGCTTCTTGTCGTGGACCTCGTATATCTCAACCGGCGCGTTCCGGGTGGTTGGGGCCGGAATGTTGTCCTTGTGCGGGCCGTCGTACCGTTTGTCCTGCAATACATCCTCATGCGACCGTGTGTAACGGTGGAAGACCAACTGCGCCGCCGCGAACTTCGGCGTCCGCGCTACCACCCAGATGTCGCGCGGATCGACCCGTAGCGCCCACGGCATGCCCACCTGCACAAAGTCGTTGTACTCCAGGTGCCGGTATCGGTCGCTCGTGTCCAGCCCGGCAAAGTATTCCGTGTCGAACCCGCACTTACAGAACGCGCGTCCGTACAGATAGGTGTCGAGCGCCAGTTCCTTGCTCAACTCCCGCACCTTGCAGCGGTCGAGCAGGAAGTTATCGATTCGCTCAAGTATCTTCGCATGGAACCACATACGCGGATCGTTGTGCGGAACCAGGATCACCCGAGGCCGATTGAACGATGAGGCGGGAACGATGACCTTGCCGTTCGCGTATACTTGGTTCTGTGAAAGCTCGATGTCGGGGAACTTGTTTCGGTAGCCGTCCCGGTACTTCTCCCAGTATTCGACGTGCGCCTCCTCGTCACGCAGGCCCTTGGCATAGACGAGCTTTTCCTGATAGTAGGCGAGCAGTTCCTTGTTGCCGCGCGGCTCCTTGCCAAGGTCCGGCAAGTCCTTGATGATGCCCTGCTCGGTGCCAATACCAGCTTCCAAGACCCTAGCCATGCTTGCCCCGCTGCTTTCCGAGAACGCGGTCCACCGCCTTGCTCCGTGTCTTTGCCAGATACGCACCGTAAGCGCGGTTGGCACTCGCCTTGCTCTTGTACATACATGGCCCGGACCCGATCCGGTACTTGCCGTTGCTGCATTTAAGAACCGGCAACTTCATCCTCCACGTACTCCGGCATCCCCGCGATCGCCCCGCTCGCAGGCCGGTACGAGGCCAGGAACCTGTCAACGCTCTCCGGACGGGTCTGCTTGGCGATCAGGAATCCCGCCGGCGCCTCACCGGCGGCGAGGACGTATGCGGCTTGCACCCCCTTGCCCCCGCCCTTCTTCAGGAACGGCTGGTAGTTCTGCCGTGCCGTGTCCAGCGTCGGCCGCTCCTCGCCCTTGGGCTTTTGCATGACCGCACCCGGCTCCGCTACGATAGCACGCCCCGCCACAAGCCCCTGAACGGTGGCTTCCACCATGCTCACCCGCTCTTCCAGGTCGATGATCTTCGTCTTACACGCATTGATCGTGCGCCAGACCGGACCCTTGTTGACCTTGCTCTTCGGCTTCGCTTGCTCTTGCCCTTGCTCACTCATCACTCGTCTCCTCTATACCGCTACCGTTCTGTGCTGCCCTGTGACTGCGTAGTAACCGTCGCCCTTCTTCCCCGCCCCCATGCCGTCCAGGTCTCTCAGAATCGCCTTGCCGCTGAACGGACTCAGAACCTTCTCCTTCGGCGCAACCCGCGCCGGAGATGCCACAAACTTGACCATCCCCAATGCGTCAATCAGATCGTCGTGCGGCATGTTCCCGCCTGGCCGATAGTTCATCAGTTGCGCCTCAAGCTCCGGCATGTTCCGCCGAATGAACACCTTTTTCGCCGCGAACAGCGGTTCCAGCGCCAGAATCCGGTCGTCCTTCCTGTTGGCGATGCTCGACTTGATCTCCTCCACCCCGACCCGCAAGTCCGCACTGGCAATCATCTCCCGCATGATGTCCCGCAACTGACCGTGCCAGTGAGTCGTCTCCACCGCTACCCGCCGCACCCGCCACCGCTTAATCAGCGCCGTCGCGCGGAACGCCACCTCATCCGGCTTGTTGCCCAGCCGCTCGTTGATGTAGTCCACGACGTACCACCATCCACGCTCGTCCACCCCGACCACCACAATCGCCGTGTAGTCGGATTTCCGCGTCTGCGTTGAGGCCGGGTCTATCGCCATGAAGTACCGCTTCGACTCGTCGCCATCGGGCTTCTGAAGGTCGAACTTCGGGTGCTGAATCCACTCACGGTGGAACGTCCGGTCTTTCGCGGACATCGGCTTGTTCCGGTACAGCGCCGAGAACAGGTACGGCCCGAGCATCTTCTCCCGCTGCTCCAGCACATCGAGCGTGTACATGTCGAACGTCGGGTTCCCGTCCGCATCGAGCGAATCAACCTGGTGCCGCGCCATGTTCCAATTGCTCGTGTGCGCGAACGTATCGTCCTCACACCACCGCGTCCCGACATTGGAAAACCATCCATCCCTCGGG
The DNA here is from genome assembly GCA_965603505.1 of uncultured Phycisphaerae bacterium. GTDB lineage: Bacteria > Planctomycetota > Phycisphaerae > Sedimentisphaerales > Anaerobacaceae > PLanc-01. Next base: position 3,667 of record CBFDDG010000365.1, read on the forward strand.
TTCTGGAGCAGCGGTGGCATCCGGTTCAGCCAGGTGCAGGCAACGGCGATGTCCTCCCGCGTCGGCTCGTACTCCTCGCCCGTCTCCGGGTTCTCCGTCGCCGCAATCAGGTCGTCCCCGATGATGTTCATGTAGTGCCGACTCGCCAGACTGCTCCGCACCCCCGCACACTCGTAGGTCGCTTCCGACAGCCCGATGGTCTTCCGCTTCAGACACGCGGCGTTCGTGTGCCACGTCACCTTGTCCGTGTCCGGCACCACCTCCGGGTAGAGACCGCGCAGGATTTCGTTCGACTCCCATTCGCGCCGGATCACCGCCAACTGCTTCTGCGCGTTCGGCTGCGTGTTCATCACGATCAGAAACGTCTGCTCCGGGTCCTGCGCCCCCGCCCAGATCGGCAAGGCTTCCGTAGCTATCGTGCTCTTGAGAAACCCACGCGGCAGGATCAGTTCGCACCACCGGCGGTTCCGGTAACAGTCCTGAAGATGCTGGCAGACGGCGCCATGCGGCGACTTGCGCAGATAGTCCCTGTGCAATACCGCCTTGGTGAAGTAGTACAGGCTGGAATCCGCGAGCTCCCGGAAAGCCGCCCGGCTAGTCTCCGACCGGAGATCGTTCAGATCAGGAATCGCTACTGCTGGCATCAATCCGTTGCCGTAGGTGTCGCCGCCTCAGACTCTCGCTGTGAGATGTCGCGGGCGCGCCAGTAATCTCGTTCATCTCGCTCATCCTTGGCCACCAGCGCCTTCAGTTGGTGTGCCCGCTTCTCCTGTATGTGATAAAGAAGCCTGTCGGCCGCCAGGAGCCGAAGGCAGTCCTCACAATTCGCAGACAGTTCCACCAACGTGTTGATTGCCGCCCTCTCGCTCATCGCCTTCTCCTTGCTTACGTTGCCCGTGCCTCGCCGGAACTTGGCTCAAGATCGCCACCGCCGCATCAATCCGCGTCTGGGGATCGGGACTGTCCAGCGCAGCCACAAGGGCCATTGCCTCTGCTATTCCGCAGCCCATTAGCCTGCGGCCTCCACGTCGATTACCCTGTCATTCCGCTGTGATTCGCCCCGCACCTCCTTGGCTACCTCAAGCAGCCAATCCCGCTCGTCATCTGTCAACTTCAGTACCCCGTGCATCACCGCGCCCGCCACCTCGACGTGCTGCGACGGCTTCCCGAGCACCCGCTCCAACAGCACCTTCGCCGCACTGTGCCTGCGCATCTCGTTCTCGCTCGTAAGCAAGTCCACCAATGTCTCCGCCGCGCGGACCGCCGACGCCTCCAGCACCATCTGTGTCCCCTGCCGCGCGTCGAGCATCCGCTCGTCCGCCGCCTGCTGCCGACTCGCCAGGTGCTTGACAAACCCCTTGGCCTGCGACATCGCATCCCACTGCGTCTTCGTGATGTCCAGCTTGGCCCGCACCTCTTCCGGGCGAAGCCCCACCACGAGCAACCGGCACACCTCCGGCCACATGGTGCGCGGGACGTGCCTCGGGCGGTGCTCCTGAAGCGCCCGC
>CBFDDG010000366.1:0-5167 GCA_965603505.1 uncultured Phycisphaerae bacterium
TACGCGCCGCCCAGGTTCTCGTTGGCGATGTGGACGGGGATGCCCGCACCCTCAAGCTGCGCCTTGACCAGGTAGGCAAACGTGATGTCACTGGCGACGTAGACCTCTACGAGTTCACTCATGCGTCCACCTCCACGACAAGACTCCCGGAGTTACGGGTTCTCCTGCGGCTCGGGCTCGACCGGCGGCTGGAGCCGTTCCACTTCCGCCTTGAACCGCTCGATTTCAGTGTTCAGGCTCACAATCTCTGCATTGAGTTTCTCTCTCTCGGCGTTGAGCCTCCTGGTCGCAACTTGCCGGCGCTGCTTCTCGCCCTGAAGCCGCTCGACTTCGGCCTTCAGCGATTGGCTGTCTTTGCGCAGGGCGGCGTTCTCATTCGTCACGACTGTGGTGACGGCCTCGACCCGCTCGGCGATGCCCTTCTCAACGTCCTTCTGCAGGGTCTCGATGCGGGCCTTGCATTTCGCTAACTCTTCATCCCGCCGCTGGAGTTCCTGCGTGTGCTTTTGCCGAAGGGTCTCTGTCTCAACCTGCCGGGCGGCCAACTGCTCGCGCAACTCGATGTTCTCCGCGGCGGCCAGCCGGGCCTGCTTTTCATTCGCCGTCTCCGGCTGCTGACAGCCCGCGCAGAACGCCGCAACGACCGCGATGATGCCGAGGGCTCTGGTTCTCATCTCACTGTCCTTTCGATCTCATCCCTGAAATCAACACGAGTTCTGAAAAATGGAGTTCCGAATCAATATACGTGTGGCCGGTGAGCGCAGCAAGCCCTATTCGAAGAGGACCGCTAGGCGCTCCTTCTCGCCGGGCTCAATCCGCTTCGGGTCCGTCCAGACGGCCAATTCCAGGCTCTTTCGGCAGGGGCAGCCCTCGTCGACTAGGCTCTCGTCGCTCGCCAGCAGGGCCCGGATCAGCGCGAGGCAATTATCTGTCGCCGTTTTCATATTGGCTATGATCTCTTGCAGCAACGTCTGTTTTCCCTTGGATTTGTCATGAGGCCGCCAGCAGTCGTAGTCGCTGGCCAGCGCGATCAGCGAGTAGCACATCTGGGCCTCGCGGGCGAGCTTGGCCTCCGGCATGGCGGTCATGCCGATCAGGTCGCCACCCCAGGTGCGGTGCATGAGCGATTCGGCCCGCGTCGAGAACTGGGGGCCCTCCATGCAGACGTACGTGCCGTCCGGGTGGGTGGTGATATTTAGTGGGTGGGCGACGTTCCGCAGCGTCTCACGGAGCCGGGCGCAGACGGGTTCGGCCATCTCGCAATGCACAGCCCCGAAGCCGGAGAAGAACGTGCCGGTCCGTTTGAACGTCTTATCGATGAATTGATCGACGATCACAAGGTTGCCCGGCGCGATCTCGTCCTGGAGGGAGCCGACGGCCCCGCTGGCGATGACGGCGTGTACGCCAAGCTGTTTGAGGGCGAAGATGTTGGCGGCGTACGGCACCTCGCTCGGCGAGAGCTTGTGTCCCTCGCCGTGCCGGCTCAAAAAGGCGATCCGCCTTCGGCCCATCTTGCCCAACAGCACCGGTGCGCTCGGCTTGCCGAACGGCGTCTCCACCTCCCGGAGTTCCGCTCCCGAAAGCTGCGCCGCCAGCGCGTCGCCCAGCCCCGTGCCGCCGATGATCCCAACCAGCTCATCTGCCATATCCGAGTCCTTTCTGTGTGGCGGTCAGGCCGATAGAATCTGTCTCAATCCCCGGACCAGCCGGTCGATGCCTTCGGCCGCGGTGTCCTGCCGCAACGCGCCGTACGCCACGCGAAGGAGGCACTGGTCCTGGATGCCGAAGGTCGTGCCGGGAATGACGGCGACCCTGTGCTCCTCGATCAGACGCTGCGCGAGTTGCATCGGATCCATGTCGGTATGGATGCGAAGCAGCAGGTAGAAGGCGCCTTCGGCGCGGGGGACTGTGACGAGGTCGTTGATCTCCCCCAGCTTCTCGAGGACGAGCCGGCGGATTGCGCGGGTCTCGTGGAGCTTCTGTTCACAATAGCCCCTGCCGGCGTGCATCGCGCCGACCGCCGCCCATTGCGAGACCACGGGCGGGCAGATGAGGATCGTGTCCTGAATCTTGCGTACGGGCTCGAAGAGCCGCGAGGGGATCACCATCCAACCGATCCGCCAGCTCGCGAAGCCGTACGCCTTCGACAGCGAGTACAGCGAGATCGTGTGCGGCGAGCTGCCTTCGATGGCCCCGGGGGAGAAATGTTCTGCGCCGTCGTACGTGAAGTACTCGTAGGCCTCGTCGGAAATGTGGTAGACGTTGTCCCGCTCGCAAATCTCGTTCACTCGGCGCAGGGCGTCGGCCGGGTAGACGGCGCCGGTCGGATTATTTGGCGAGATCGTGACGACCGCCCGGGTTCGATCGGTGATGGCCCGCTCGATTGCCTCGGGCTGCAACTGGTAGCTCTCGTCCGTCGGCACGCAGACGGCTTTGCAGTCGGCGATGTTGATCGCCATCTCATGGTTGAAGTAGTAAGGCAGGTTCAGGATGACCTCGTCGCCGGGGTCGGTGATGGCCAGCACCGCGTTGACGAAGCCCATATTGGCCCCGGCGGTGACAACGATCCGCTGGTCCGCGCCGAGGCGGATGCCGTTCTCGGCGGCGAGCTTCTTCTCGGTGGCTTCGAGCAGCTCCGGGATGCCCTGAACGAGCTTGTACTTGTGGTTCTGCGGGTCGGCGAAGAACTTCTCGATGGACTCGACGGCCTGCGGCGGCGGGCCGTAGTAGGCGACGCCCTGGCCGAGGGAGATCGTGCCGGGATTGGCACGGATCAATTCGCCGACCACGGGGATAATCGGCGATTGCACGCCCTTCATCCGGAGACTGTCGTACATCGGTGGCGTCTCCGTTCGTTAGACGACGTATGTCGAAGCAGCGGTGTCGCCGCCTCGACCGGTCCAGTTCGTGTGGAAGAATTCGCCTCGCGGCTTGTCCACGCGCTCGTACGTGTGGGCGCCGAAGTAGTCGCGCTGGGCCTGGAGCAAATTGGCCGGCAGCCGCTCGTGGCGATAGCCGTCGTAGAAGGACAGGGCCGCACTGATCGCCGGCACGGGGATGCCCAGCTTGATCGCGGTCATCACCACACGCCGCCACGAGCCCTGCGCCTTGCGGACCGCGCTCTTGAAGAACGGATCGAGCAGCAGGTTCTCCAGCTTGGGCTTCTTGTCGAACGCCTGCTTGATCTTGCCGAGGAAGGCTGAGCGGATGATGCAGCCGCCGCGCCACATCAGGGCGATGCCGCCGTAGTTGAGGTTCCAGTTATGCTCCGCCGCGGCGGCCCGCATCAGCATGTAGCCCTGGGCGTAGCTGACGATCTTGGAAGCGTAGAGCGCCTGGCGCAGGTCGTTGATGAATTTCTGCCGGTCGCCGCGGAATTGGGCCTTGGGGCCGCGCAGGACCTTCGCCGCTTTGACCCGGTCCTCTTTCAGGGCCGACAGGCATCGGGCGAACACCGCCTCGGCGATCAGCGTCAACGGCTGGCCCTGGTCCAGCGCTTCGATCGCCGTCCACTTGCCCGTCCCCTTCTGGCCCGCCGTGTCGAGGATCAGGTCGATCACCTCGGTGCCGTCGTCATCTTTATAGGCGAGGATGTCCCGCGTGATTTCGATCAGGTAAGAATCAAGCTCGCCCTTGTTCCACTCGGTAAGGCACTCGTGCATTTCCTGGTTGGTCATGCCGAGGGCCTCTTTCATCATCTGGTACGTCTCGCAAATCATCTGCATGTCGCCGTACTCGATGCCGTTGTGAACCATCTTGACGAAGTGGCCGGCGCCGTTCTCGCCGACCCAGTCGCAGCAGGGCTCGCCATCGTCTGTCTTGGCGCAGATGGCCTGGAAGATGGGCTTGACGTGCTCCCAGGCGGGAGGCGAGCCGCCCGGCATGATGGAGGGTCCGCGCAGGGCGCCTTCCTCGCCGCCGGAGACGCCGGTGCCGATGTAGAGCTTGCCCTTGCTCTCGACGTACTCGGTCCGGCGGATCGTGTCGGGGAAATGGCTGTTGCCGCCGTCGATGAGGATGTCACCGTCTTCGAGGTGCGGCAGCAGGCGGTCGATGAACGCGTCCACGGCTTGGCCGGCCTTGACCATGAGCATAATCTTCCGCGGGCGCTTCAGGTTGGCGGCCAGTTCCTCGATGGAGTGACAGCCGATGATGTTCTTGCCCTGGGCCCGCCCGCTGAGAAAAGCGTCCACCTTCGAGACCGTCCGATTGAAGCAGGCCACCGTGAAGCCCTTGCTCTCCATATTCAGGATGAGGTTCTCCCCCATGACCGCTAAGCCAATCAATCCGATATCTGCCTGTGCCATGATCACGTACTCCTTGGTTGAAGCTGCCATTCACAAATCAACAGGCTGCCTATATTACTGCAGGATCGTCCCCAACGGTAGGGGTTTCTGCGATTGATTCGGGCCGGTCGATCGCGTCGCGCGGCCCTCCGATCTCGGGGCAGGGTCTGCTGCGCAGGGCCTTCTCACAGGAACGAATGCCAACGGAAGGCGTCTCCCAAGCGTCTGAAGATAGGGTTTGATCGGCCGGCAGCAAGGGTATATCATCTGGCCGATGGCGGACTCACCAATGGCGATCGCAGGTCGGGAGGCAGCATGAACGACGACAACGGAAAACCGGGCGGACGATTCACGCTCAAGTGGTGGCATCTGGTTCTTGCGGCTCTCGTCGTGCTCGCCGCGTCAATCGGCATCCACGTTGCGCTCAGGCACAGTGAGCTTAAGCGACGCTTGGAGGCGCTGCGTGCCGAGGGCTATCCCACGAATTTCGTCGAGTTGGCCGAGTACACGAAGCTCCCGGCAGGTGTGCAAAACGCCGCGAGTGTGTACGTGGATGCGTTTGCCCTCTATGTGCCGCCGGCGGACGACGTGAACGTCCCGTTTCTGGGCAAGGCCAAGCTGCCGGAGCGCGGAGAGCCGCTGCCGGAGCCGATGACGAGGGCCATGGCAGACTGTCTGGCGGCGAACGAGCAGTGTCTGGCCCTGTTGCGGGAGGCCGCCGGCTTCGAGCAATGCCGGTACACCTGGGACTACAAAGACTATGTAACCGGGCTGCCGGAGTTCGCGAGTATCAAGAGGTGCGCGCAGTTGCTGAACCTGGGCACCGTCTTCCATGCGGATGGAGGAGACAGCGAGGCCACCGTCCGGGACATCCACGACGG
>CBFDDG010000367.1:0-5154 GCA_965603505.1 uncultured Phycisphaerae bacterium
CTGCATGGGTCCTCCTTTCAAAGCTCTGTCCCCTGCGAGGTCAGCCTCGCAAACCGGTTGCCCCATGCCGTCAAAGCTTGCGGGCTCCCGGCCGTTGGGGTCTATACCCACAGAACGGCCATTCGGTTCGAACGAGGATGGACGGCCCTGCCCGCGCACGCACGCTCTGTCTCACGTACAAACCGATTCCTCACCCGATCCCGCAGACCGGGAGGCGGATGGCTCCCCCATATCACCCTACCTGCGTTTCTTGCCGCCGTTTTTCAGGGCACGTTGCCTGCTGAGAACCTTTCGCCCTTCCTTCGTCCGCATCCGGGCGCGGAATCCTTGCTTTCTTCGCCTCTTGACGTTGCTCTTGCGCGGGTTTTCCATCGTATCCTTCCATCTTCAGGATCACTGACTCGGTTGTCAAAACGCTCAATGGTCCTGGGCTGCCGTCATCAAGTCGGAGGGCCTGCCCACCCATAGCCGGGATAGTATAACCGAAAGAGCGGGGAATTTCAATGCTTTTTCGCGTGGAAGTCGCGTCCGAGGCGTGGATGGCCGCTTGCGGGGCGTTCAAGACCCGGCCGGGTCCTGCTGATAGAAGCGTTTCAACTCCTCGTACAGCCTGGGATGGACCCGCTGCAACTGGCTGGGTCTCTCGAAAAAACACTCCGTCGCCACGGCGAAAAACTCCGCCGGGTTGGTCGCTCCGTACTCATCCAGGACCTCCGGGCGGCGGGATCGGATGTCTCGCCGGAACGCCTCGAAGTCCTCCTCCAGGGCCCGGGCCCAGGCGATGAAACTCGAGCGATCCTGCAAAACGGGCGTGTTGTCGCCTTTGCCGCCCGAGCTGTCGAGCTGGTGGGCGAACTCATGAAAGACCACATTTTGGCCGTCGTGGATATCCGCCGCGCTGCGCCGGACGTCGTCCCAGGACAGGACGACCGAGCCGTGGTGCCAGGACTCGCCCAGGCGGACATCCCGACTTTCCACAACGGCCCCTCCCACGAAGTGACGGGCGTTATTGGCCACGTATGCCCGGGGATACACGAGGATGGACGTCAGACCGGGGTAATAATCCGTCTTGCGATGCAGCAGAAGCATGCAGGCGTGGGCCACGATCGTGACCCGGATCTCATCGGTGATTTGGAGCCCGCCGCAGCCCTCGAAGCGTTTCTCGCCCAGAAAAATGAGGATATGGCGTTTCAACTCTTCCTGGTCGGACTCCGGGAACTGCGCATAGAGGGGCACGTTCCGTTCGAGAATCATGAGCCAGTCGTTTGGGAAAGGCCGGCTCGCCAGTTTCTTTCGCCGTCTGCTTTTGAATCCGAACACACGTGTTCCCTTGCACAATCGTTGAAGAAGATGTACTTATAGCAGGTGATACGAACGAAATGAAGCAAAGACACGGCGGAAAGCTTTTGATTCCGCTTCTGTCAGTTACTTTTGCCTGGTTTCACCTATGCACGATTCGCTTCCATTCCTCACGGGGGACCTTCCGGGCGTGGGCGGGGTCATCAAGGTCCAGCCGGAGGACTTTCTCGTCGAGGAGCTGCCGCTGTATGAGCCAAGCGGCTCCGGCACTCACACGTATGCGTTGATCGAGAAAAGGGGCATCGGCACGCGCGAAGCCCTCAATCGAATCGCCGGCGCCCTCGGCGTCTTGCGAAAGGATATGGGCTCGGCGGGTCTGAAAGACGCCCGGGCCGTCACCCAGCAGTGGATCTCCATCGAGCACGTCGAGCCGCAGCAGGTCGAGCAGGTCTCGGTCCCGGCCGTGCGAGTCCTGCAAACCACCCGGCACACAAACAAGCTCAAGCCCGGCCACCTCCGCGGCAACCACTTCGTCATCCGCCTCCGCAACCCCGTACTGGCTCTGGAAGAGGCGGCCCGGATTGCCGGCGAGGTCCTCCGGATCCTGACCCAAAAAGGAGTCCCCAACTACTTCGGACCACAGCGGTTCGGCAACCGCGACGACAACCATTGGCTCGGCAAGGCCGTGATCCAGAACGACGCGAGCGAGTTCATGGACCTGTTCCTGGGCCGGCCGATCGAGGGGGTGGAGAGTGAATCTGTCTTTCACGCCCGTTCGAGGTACGAGGAAGGTCGTTACGAGGAGGCCCTGGATTCCTGGCCCCGGCACCTCTCCGACCGCTGCCGGGCCCTCCGGGCAATGGCGAAGACCAGGGGCGACAAGAAACGGGCCTACTACGCGGTCGATAAGCACCTGAAGGGTCTGTTCATCAGTGCCTATCAATCCGCTCTGTTCAATCAAGTCCTTGCCACCCGCATGCCTCATATCGACAAGCTCCTCCTCGGCGACATGGCGTACAAGCACGACAACGGGGCCTGCTTCCGCGTCGAGCAGCCCGAGACGGAACAACCCCGTTGCGACCGCTTCGAGATCAGTCCGACAGGCCCCCTCCTCGGCGAGCGGACGACCCGGCTCACGGGACCGGCCGGCGAAATCGAAAATCCCATCCTCGACGGCGAGAGCCTCAGTGAGCAGGAGCTTCGCCAGATGAAGCGATTGGGCGCCCGCGGCGGCCGACGCCCGCTCCGCTTCCAGCCCCGCAACGTGGCCGTCGCCACGGGCCAGGACGACCTTGGCCCCTATCTCGAATTGCGCTTCGAACTGAACGCCGGCTGCTACGCCACCACCCTCATCACCGAAATCACCAAAGACCGCAGCACCCAAGCTCCCGAGCCGGAAGTGTAGCAAGCATCGAGAGTCGAACCAACCTGCCCTGCCTCGTTGAGTTGCGTCCGCATATGTGGTATCCTATTGATGGCAAGTGGACCCGCATTGGGCGACGATGGTCACTTCGATCGTTGTTCGCAGGAGTTCCTGCGCTGTGTTTTGTCAGCGTGTGGACAGGCATGCACGTTGGGGCTCCGTCACTCACAACCACTGCAAGAGGTGACGATGAAACGAATGTGGATGGTTATGCTGGTCTGGGGAACGCTCCAGACTGTGACCTTGGCCGCGTCCGAGCCGACGCCCTGGGAACTGCCACGCTGGCGAGGATTCAATCTGCTCGAGATGTTCTACAAGGGCAGTTCCACGGGCCCGTTCAAGGAGGAGGACTTTCGCCTCATCTCGGAGTGGGGATTCAATTTCGTGCGGCTGCCCATGGACTACCGCATTTGGATCAGAGACGGCGATTGGACCCGGTTCAATGAGACGGCCCTGCAGTGGGTGGACCAGGCCGTCGGGTACGGGAGCCAGTACGGGGTGCACGTGTGCCTCAATTTCCACCGGGCGCCGGGGTACACGGTGGCCAATCCGCCCGAGCCCACCAGTCTGTGGACCGATCCCGCCACGCAGAAGGTCTGCGCCATGCACTGGGCCCATTTCGCTCGGCGCTACAGGCACATACCCAGTAGCCAACTGAGCTTCAACCTGCTCAATGAACCGTCGGACGTTGACCCCAACGTGCATGCCCAGGTCGTCGGCCTGCTGGTCGAGGCCATCCGCGCGGAGGACCCCAACCGCCTGATCATCGCCGACGGCACCAACTACGGCATGACGCCATGCTGGAACCTGATTCCGTTGGCCACGGCCCAGGCCACGCGCGGGTATCAGCCGTTCACCCTGACCCACTACAAGGCCGGCTGGGTCACCGGGTCGGACCAGTGGGCTGTGCCCATGTGGCCGGAGCCCCTGGGATTCGCCGGCTATCTGTACGGGCCGGTCAAGGAAACCATGCGGTCGCCGATGGTCATTGACGCAAACCTGCCGGAGCCGTTCACGTTCCACGTCCGGGTGGGCACGGTGTCGCACTCCGGGCGGCTGGAGGTCACTGCCGATCGCGGACGCGGGATGGTCTGGCGCCAGGACTTCAAGCCCGGGCCCGGCGAAGGCCCCTGGAAGGAGGTCGTATACGTACCGCAGTGGAACGTGTACCAGAACATCTATGACCAGGAATTCGCCATCCGCGTCCCCCAGTGCCGGCGTGAGATCCGATTGGACAATACGTTCGGCGACTGGCTGACGATTACGGAAATCGGATTTGAATTGGCGGACGGCCGCTCGTTCTCCATGCGGGTGAATCCCCGCTGGGGTGAAGCCAACCGCGTCGTGCGCTTCGATCCATCGAACCCGGCGGGCGTATTCCAGAGCGAGGCGGCCATGGACCGCCAGTGGCTGTGGGACACCTATGTTCTGCCTTGGGTCGAACTCAAAGAGGCCGGCGTCGGGGTGATGGTAGGCGAATGGGGTGCCTACAATCAGACGCCCCACGACGTGACTTTGCGCTGGATGGAGGACTGCCTGCAGAATTTCTCGCAGGCGGGGATCGGATGGGCCCTGTGGAACTTCCGCGGGTCGCTCGGGGTAATGGACAGCAGCCGGGCCGACGTGCCGTACGAGGACTTCCGCGGCCACAAACTCGACCGCCAGATGCTCGACCTCCTGCAACGCTACTGACCCGGCTAACCAATCACCTGGGCACTGTTCACGCAAGCGCGCTCTTTGCTGTTGCTGAAGCTGGCTCTGGATTGTTCTTGCTGCAACATGTTGGCAGCCATGAGGGAGTAGTGCCGGTCGTTCGTGAGGTGGAAGGGAAGTATCGAAAGCGCGGGAAGGGTCGGGTATCGGCACGTGCGCTGGTTGCACCTGGAGAAATATCCCGGTGGTCAGTTGAGTGGAAGATTCGCGGACGGGTTATCGCGCCGGTGTCAATTGAAGTTGTGGGCTTCGATGGTGAAACAGCCTTGTCAGCCACAGTCGAGTGGTTCATCGCTCGGCACAAAGAAGCGCCGAACAAGGGCATCCGGGGGAGCGCTGACGCGCCCGCTGATGCATGACGTCAGGCACAGCAGGCTGTGCTGTTGTCAGAATGGAGGACGCCCGTGAGAAGGGCAGACGGCTGTATACGTGTATTCGGCATAGAGGGTTTTGTTCATGGAGTATCGCAACAGAATATTCTCGCAGGTCTTCGGCGCATATTGTCATGAGGTCAACAAGAAGGCAGCGAGCCTGGTGTTTCTTGTGCTCTGGTTGGCGGCCGGCGCGGAAGCAGGCATCTGGCATATCGCTCCGGAGACGCTGCCGGGGATTGATGCGAGCTGTCAGGTTCGGACCGTCGGCGAGGCAGTGGCGCATCTTGAGCCGGGCGATACGGCCTTGATCCACGGAGGGGTCTATCGCGAGCGGATCGTCGTCGA
>CBFDDG010000368.1:0-5137 GCA_965603505.1 uncultured Phycisphaerae bacterium
GCCAAAGTCTGGCCGGGCAACTACAGCAACTATGTTGAAACAAGAGAGACCGTCCGGCTCCAGCAGGAGCGCGAGTACACGCGCCGGGTTGAGATGGTCGAGCGGACGCGCGACTTCATCGCCCGCAACAAAGACCAAGAGGGCATGCGGGGCACCGCCCGCGGCCGCAAGACTCGCCTGAACCGCCTGCTCAAGGAGAACCCCGACTTCCTCGACAAGCCCGCCGATCAAAAGACGATCAACTTCTCCTTCGGAAAGACCGGCAAGACGAGCGACATCGTCCTGCGCTGCGAAGGCCTGAGCAAGTCCTTCGACGACCTGACCCTGTTTGAGAACCTGACGTTCGATATCCTCAGCGGCGAGCGGCTCGGCGTCACCGGCCCGAATGGCACGGGCAAGACCACCCTGCTCGAGCTAGCCCTGGGCCGCATGGAGCCTTCCGCCGGCAGCATCCGCACGGGCGAGAACCTCCGCATCGGCTACCTCGACCAGCACGGCGACATCCTCGACCCGAACCGCACCGTGCTCGACGAGGCCTGGAGCGCCAATCCCGAGCTCGTGCCGGAGCAGGTCCGCAACCGCCTCGGCGCCTTCCTGTTCACAGGCGACGACGCGTACAAACTCTGCGACGAGCTCAGCGGCGGGCAACGCAGCCGACTGATGCTCTGCAAGCTCGTCATCTCGCAGCCCGACGTCCTGATCATGGACGAGCCGACGAACCACCTCGACATCGCCAGCCGAGAGATGCTCGAAGCCGCCCTCGACGACTATACCGGCACGATCATCACCGTCAGCCACGACCGCTACTTCCTCGACCAGATCGTCGACAAGCTGCTCGTCGTCGGCACCGACGAATTAGGCAGCCGCCAACTCGGCCGCACCGAATTCATCAGCGGCGCCCCCGCCTATTCCGTCTATGCCGAGACCGTCCGCAAGAGAGTCGAAGCCCGCGAACAGGAGCAAGCCGCCGAGGCACAGAAGCGCCAATCCGAAATCCGAAATCCGAAATCCAAAATCTCGCCGCCGGCCAATCGAACGCCGGAGGAACTCAAGCGTTTCAACAAATACTCCGTCGACCAGCTCGAAGACATGATCCTGCGACTGGAACACGAGATCGAGGAGATGAAGCAGCGTTTCGGCGACGCCGAAATCTACAAGAACCCCGACCTCCTCGCCGACCTCCAGCAAACCTACAACGCCAGACAATCCGAACTCGACCTGCTCTACCAAGCCTACGACCGAAGAGCGGGATAGAATGAATGCACCATGATTCGGCTGCCGACATATCTGACTTGATATTCAACGCCAGCCACACATGGCAGAATGAAAGACGCACGACCACAACTGCCAGAAGAATCGCATGGCCCCCAGCACGGCTCCTGCTTTCTCTGCGCCGTAGTCTTTGTAGACCTCCGGACCATGAGGACTACTGTAGCACCTGTTTTGCTTCAGTGGCAAGCCAACTCTTGTACTCTTCGTTGATGAACTTGGTTACACACTTACTCAGCCAATCAGATACAGAGATCCCCTTCACCAGCAACATCGCTTTCAGTTTTCGTGCTTGGGCACCTTCTATTCGGACAGAGAATAATTCGGTCTTGTCCCTTTCTGTCGTGGGGAGTCGTGCAAGGTCCTCTTGAAAGAAATCCTCTATCAGTTGACGCCCCTCAATGCTGGTGTGGCTCGCTAGTAGTTCGGCAAGAGGCTTCGGATCTCCGGCCACCCATTTCTCCAAGCGGTTGTAGAACTCATTGATCGCGCCCAACCCTAGTCGCCGTCTGCACAAATCTCCAATGGTTTGATACGCAACGTCATACTCCTTACTGACATCCTCGACCGCTTGTTGATAGGCCTTTGTTACTGGGTCCCCTGCCCGCTGCCTGATCTGGAATCGCTTGAGAACCGCCATGATCTGTTCAACGCTCTTGCGTTTTAACATAAGTGAACTCCTTTCATATACAGTTGTACGTTGATCGCCTATTTTACGTCTACTCTCTGGTAATGGCAAGATAATTTTGGGATTCCCCTCACATTTTCTTCAGGGCACCTCTCGTGGGAATCCCATATACTGCGTAGGAGTAGGGCATATCGAGATCACTTTCGCCCGCGTTCTGCCCCAGAGGCGGGAGAACCGTGATGGACCGGAACGCCGATGTCTGATCGCAAGACCTAATCTGCACTACTGAAGAATGAGAACTGCAAATTGTCCGTGTCGTGTGGAAAATGGGGTAAGATGGGGCACATGGTTCCTACATGACTGTTGCCAGAGGACTGTACGATGCTAAGATTAGGGCGAAAACATGGTGCAGTTGCCTGAGAACTGGAGCCCGTTGGAGAAAGATGTCATGAAGGTCGTGGATGAAGCAAGGGGCCAGATCGTTCAGCTCTGTGAGGAATACGGAGTGAAAGAGCTGTACGTCTTCGGCTCTGCATTGCGGGGAGACTTCGGAGAGGACAGCGACATCGATATGGCCGTAGTCTTCTCGCGGACGGACGTCGCCGGCAGTTTCGATCAGTACTTTGATTTCAAGCGAGAACTGGAGCGGTTGTTTGGGCGTCCGGTCGACCTCGTGTGTGCCGCCAGTGTTCGCAACAGTGTCTTTCGCCAAGAGCTCGACGAAACCAAGAGGCTGATCTATGCGGCATAGTCCGAAGAAGCTCTACGAGGATGTCCTGCAGGCCATCGAGGAGATTCTGTCTTTCTGTGAGGGGAGGACATTCAGCGATTTCCAGGCCGATCGCGCCCTGCAACTCGTCGTCGAGCGCGAGTTCGAGATCATCGGGGAGGCATTGGCTCGCCTGCGAAGAGAATATCCAGCTCTGGCCGGCCGCGTCACGGACGTGGACAAGATCATAGGCCTGCGGAACGTTCTTGCGCACGGTTACGATATTCTCGAACACGAGATCCTATGGGATGTTGTCGAGAGCAAGGTCCCGATCCTCAAGCACGACATAGAGCAACTCCGCTGACGCCGCGCGGGCGTGCACATCACCTCCGATCACTTCAATCCCGCAAAACGCTGGACCGCCTCGCAAATGAACTGTGGCCGAAATCTTCACCTTTCAACCGGAATATGGCCCCACGGGGCGGAAAATAGCGCATGGTTTGTGCAAGGGGGAGAGGCTGGGGGGTGGAAGATGGGCCATGTGATGAAGAATCGTTGCGAGTCGGGGCACAACGGAGGTTGCGGGCGGCCCGCACTGTACACCAAGGCGGGTGATTTTCGGACCATGCTGGAGCAGTACCTGCTGGATCCGGTGCTGCCGCTGGTGGCTCTCGCATCCATGTCGGCGCTGACCGTCGCAATCATCGTGCTTCTGGCGACGACGGTGGCCGGGGCCTGCGCTGAACGGCCTTGACGCTGCACTTACGACGTGGGCTCGTGCGTCTGGAACGGCTCTTCTCGCTCGAGCCACCCGGGGGTGTCCGAGAGGGTCATGGCCGTGTCGATCAGGGCCAAGTGGCTGTAGCCCTGGGGGAAGTTGCCCAGCAGGCGCTTCGTCCGAACGTCAATGTCCTCGCTGAACAGCCCCAGGTGGTTGCCGTAGCTCAGGACCTGCTGGAAAAGCTGACGGGCCAGTTTCTTGCGACCGATGCGATACAAGGCCTTGATCATCCAGAACGTGCAGGCGGCGAATGATGATTTGGGGACGCCGAAGTCGTCCCGCCCGCGGTAGCGGTACGTGAGCCCGTCGCTGGAAAGCCGTTTGTACGTGTCGTTCACCGTGTTGACGTACGCGGGGTCCGAGGCGCTGAGGAAACCGTAGGGTTCCGCTAGGAGATTCGCTGAGTCCAGACTCCGGCTCCCGTAGAATTGGGTCAGCGCGCCGGTCTCGGGGTCGGTGCCCCGGGCCAGCACGTCGGCCTTGATCTTGTCGCGCAGGGCCCGGCAGTAGCGGGCGTCGCGGGTCTTTCCGAAGAGGTCGGCGATGCGCACGGCGCGGTCCGCCGCGACCCAGCAGAGGATCTTGGAGAAGGTGAAGTGGTGTCTCCTCGTCCTGAACTCCCAGATGCCCGAGTCCAGGCTGCGCCAGTTGTTGGCCACGTGCCGGACCAGCGAGCGCACGACCGTCCAGAGCTCTTCCTGATTGTCCAGGGTCGGGCCGAAGATCTTGAGGCTCTGGTAGATCACATCCATCACGACGCCGTACATGTCGTTTTGCCTCTGCTCGTAGGCCGCGTTGCCCACACGCACGGGGCGGGAGCCCGCGTAGCCGCTGAGCCAGTCCAGCCCGCGCTCGGTGAGCACCTTCTGCCGGTGAATGCCGTACATGATCTGGATCTTCTCGTCCTTAAAGGGCACCAGCGCCAGGACAAACTGCAGGAAGCGTTTGGCCACGTTGTAGTGGCCCAGTTTGGTCAGCACGGAGATGGTCATGGAGGCATCACGAATCCAGCAGAAGCGGTAGTCCCAGTTGCGGACGTCCCCGATGGTCTCGGGCAAGCTCGTCGTCGCGGCCGCCAGGATCGCGCCGGTCTCCTGGTAGGCCAGGAGCTTGAGCACCAGGGCGCTGCGCCCGACGGCCTCGCGGTAATCTGAGAACCCGGTCGTCCGGGCCAGCCAGCCCATCCAGTAGACTTTGGTTCGCTCGAGTTCCAGCTCGGCCCAATCGACCGTGGGGCGGACGAGTTTCTGGTTGTAGCTGAGCAGCAGGAAGGCGTCTTGTTTGATCTCAACCGGTTGGCCGTCGGCGATGCGTTTGAGCGGCAGGCTGGAATACAGATACACGGACTCGTACAGTCCCTGGATGGTGCAATGCTTGAGGAACTCGCCGGTGAGCGTGGCGCGGACCGGGTCCTTGGCGTAGCCCGGTCGGGGGTGATAGTGGAAGCGCACGCTCGGCGTCCCCGACAGCGGCCGAATGTAGCGGATGACATCCGGCGGGCAGTGATAAGACCCGCGGTCGGTCTTGTAACGCGGCATGAAGTCGATCAGCTCGAAGGCGTCGGTGCCGTTGGTGAACGTGGTCGCCAGGATATTGGTGCGGCGCAGGTATTGCTGGCGCACCTCGAAGGACCCGTCGAGCTCGACCGCGAAACGGCCGCCTTTTTCCTCATCCAGCAGCCTGGCGAAGACCGACGACGAGTCAAAGTCCGGCAGGCAGCACCAGTCGATGCTGCCCCGGTCGCTGACCA
>CBFDDG010000369.1:0-5133 GCA_965603505.1 uncultured Phycisphaerae bacterium
AACTGATGCTGACGAGCCCAACTTCCGGAAGACAGGTCCAGATCCATCTGGGCGAGGTGCCGTTCGATGACCGCACGATCCATCGAGAGCCCGGCGGCGCTCGCCGCTATCGAATGATAACACTGACACTCGACGCGGGCACGCATACGTACAGAGTTCCGATCCCCGTGGACAAGCGGAACACGGGCCGCCAGGCCATCAAGATGCCCGATGCCGTCGGCGAGGTCATGCCCTTTCGGTACTGCGAAGTGATCGGCAGCCCCTCCTCGCTCGACGCTTCATCGATCCGACAAGTCGCCGTGCACTATCCCTTCGACGAAGGAGCCTCGCGGTTCACCTCTTCCAACGAAGTCCTCAATGATGTGTGGGAGTTGTGCAAGTACAGCATCAAGGCCACGAGCTTCTGTGGTGTCTACGTCGATGGCGATCGTGAGAGAATCCCCTATGAGGCCGACGCGTACATCAATCAACTCTGCCACTACGCCGTGGACCGCGAGTACACCATGGCTCGCTATACCCATGAGTACCTGATGGCACACCCCACGTGGCCTACGGAATGGATTCTCCACTCGGTCCTGATGGCCTGGGCCGACTACATGTACACCGGCGATACAGACTCCATCGAGCACTTCTACGACGACCTGAAAGCCAAGACGCTGATCGCCTTGGCTCGCGACGACGGCTTGATCAGCACCCAGACCGGTCTGGTGACCGGCGAGGTGCTGCAATCGATTCACTTCCGGGGAAAACTCCGGGACATCGTGGATTGGCCGCACGGCAATATCCTCGGCCTCCGGGGCGGCTACGGCGAGACGGACGATTTCGAGTTCAGGCCCATCAATACCGTCGTCAACGCCTTCCACTATCGAGCACTCGTGCTCATGGCCGAAATCGCACGAGCACTCGGTGAGACGGCGGACGCTCAGCGTTTTGCCGAGGCAGCGGCCCGCGTGAAATCCTCGTTCAATGAGAAGCTGCTCGACAGGGCCAAGGGCATCTACGTGGACGGCGAGGGAAGCCGTCACAGCGCGCTGCACGCGAACATGTTTCCGCTCGCCTTCGGCCTGGTGCCGCCGGAGCACGTCTCTTCGGTGGTCGAATTCATCAAGAATCGCGGCATGGTCTGCAGCGTCTACGGCTCTCAATACTTGCTGGAGGCCCTGTATGCAGGCGGCGCGGATGATTACGCGCTGCAACTCATGACGGACCGCACCAGCGATCGAAGCTGGCCGCACATGATCTACGATGTCGGGACCACGATCACGCTTGAGGCATGGGACAACAAGTACAAACCCAACCAGGATTGGAACCACGCCTGGGGTGCGGCCCCCGCCAACATCATCCCGCGCTGTCTGATGGGCGTTGAACCCATCGAGCCGGGATTTGCGAAGGTCCGCGTCAAGCCGCAAGTCGGTTCCCTGAAAACGGGCAGCCTCGATCTGCCCACGATCCGAGGAACCATCCACGTGGACTTCGAGTCCGCACGCGACCGCTCCTTTGTCCTGAACCTCGTTTTGCCTGCAAACGTCGAAGCACAGGTCTATCTGCCCTGTCTGGCCAGTGATGCCCCGGATCTGCGCGTGGACGGCGAGCCGGTGAAGAGAACTCTCGTCGGTTCATTCGTCGTGCTTGAGGAGGTCGGCTCGGGGGAGCACCGAATCGAACGACATCGATAGCGGCGTAGATCCTGACGGGGGACAGTCGGCACAAGCCCCTCGCACCAGCCCGTCAATCCCGATCTGCACGGCGTCCAGCAGGCCGTCTGGGGCAAACTGGGCTACACGCCGAGTCCGTAGCCGCGGCCTGGGCCTCGCTCGTTACTTCGCCAGCTCCCCGAAGCGATGCACGATGGCCAGAGCCGGGTCGAGCGGGACGTCCACGGCTGTCGTATCGTCGCGGATTTCGAGAACCGGCTTTGGCGACAGCTCTGTGCCTTTGAACTCCGGCAGCCACTGCCGCTGGGCCTTCAGCATCTCGCGCGTCATCTCCCGCACCTCCTTGAGCGTGCAAACCGCCGAGGTCAGGGGGTCCAGGGCAATCGCCTGCATCGCATACTCGGGATTGCCGGTCAGTGCGGCCTCGACCGCAAGCTGCTGGACGGTGACGTTGCTCTGGTTGAGGGCCGCACACTGGAGCGGCAGATCGCCAATCCTCACGGGGTGAAGCCCCCTCGCATCCACAAACACCGGCACCTCGACGCAGCAGCCCTGCGGGAGGTTTGTGATGTAGCCGTCGTTGCGAATGTTGCCATTGAGCCGGAAGACGTTGTCTGTCTCGGCCGCTTCAAGAATGTAGGAGCAGTATTCGATGCTGCGGCGCTCGATCGTCCGCGATTCCGTGGCTAAGTAGTCCACGCTCTTGTACTTCTCCGCGAGCATGTTGCAGTAGTTGAAGTAGGCTCCGGAGGCCCCGCCGAAGGCCGGCTGGTCGCAATACAAATCCAGCGCCCTGCGGCTGCTGCGGAACCACGGGACGTACTCGGACAGATGTCCCGTGCTTTCGGTCATGAAGTAGCCGAAGTGCCGCAGGACCTCGCAGCGGACCTTTTCGTTGACGTAGTATTCCGGCCTCTCGCATTTCTCGCGCAGGATCGGGTACAGGTCTCGTCCGTCGCGCTTGTCTCGCAGCGCCAGGAACCACGCCATGTGGTTGATCCCGGCACAAACGAAATCGACTTGGTCTTTGGGCACATCCACGTATCGGCTAATCAGGTCCAGAGTCGTCTGCACCCCGTGACAGAGGCCGATGAACTGCGCCTTGGCCACTCGCCCAAGGCCCGAGCAGTTGGCTCCCATCGGATTCGCGTAGTTCAACAGGATCGCATCCGGGCACAATTCATTGATGTCCCGCGACATCTCGGCCAGGACCGGGATCGTTCGCAGCGCGCGGAAGACGCCGCCGGGGCCGATGGAATCCGCGATGCACTGATCGACGCCGTACTTCAGCGGGATCTCGTAGTCCATCCGGAACGCCTCGACGCCCCCGACCTGGATCATGTTGATGACGTACTTCGCGCCGGCCAGGGCTTCGCGGCGGTCCAGCGTGGCCGTCACCTTCGTCGGCAGCTTATTCTTCTTGACCACCTCCTTGACGAAGGCCTCCATCTTGTCGAGCTTGGGTTTGATCCTGTCCATCAGACAGATCTCGCTGTCCTGCAGGGCCTCCGTGGCGAGGATGTCCATCGTCAGCGTCTTGCAGAAAATCAGGCTCCCCGCTCCAATCATCGCAATCTTCGGTCTCGGCATCGTACGTATCTCCTAACTGCATTCGGTCCTTGGTCACCAAGCCGTGCTACTTCAGAAGGTTCTCGAACAGGTACAGCCCGCTCTTGCCGGGTGCGACCACATCCAGGTCGCCATCGTCGTCCATATCCGCTACGGCGGTGTTGATCCCGAAGGCCACGCGACCACCTTCGTGCAGCGTGTGGCGCGTCCATTTCCCGGCCGCGGCGTCAAAATCGTAGTAGTAGACGCAGACCGGGTCGTTGCCGCCCGGGTCGTTGCCATTGTGAGCGTGGTAGCGCTTGCCCGTGACGAGCTCGTCTTTTCCGTCGTTGTCCAGGTCGGCCATCAGCATGTAATGCGGCTGCGACCATGAGTCATCGATGAGGTGCTTCCGCCACGTGCGCTGGTTACCATCGGCCGTCTGTTCGAGCCAGGACAGGCCGTAGTTGTGTCCCAGGCCCCAGATGATATCCGAATCGCCGTCGGCATCCACGTCGTGGACGAGGATCGGGATGCTGGCGTGTCCGAGCTCGAACTCGGCGTGCCACTGCCAGCCGTCGGCTGTCTGTTCGAGCCAGCCGCGAGGCGTCACGACGTCGCAGCGTCCGTCCCCATTCACATCGCCTGCCCCCAGACCGTGCCCCGCCGCCTCCTGCGGCAGCGGGTGCTTCTCCCATCGCACGCCTTGCGGCGCCGAGCCGTCGCGGTGAACCTCATACCACGCCGCCTGGCTCATGATATTCGGCAGGATATCGAGCTGCCCGTCGCCGTTGATGTCGAACGCCATGGCGGTTTCCATATTGCCCGGCGTATCGACCTCGAATACTTCCCATGCTCTGTCGCTCTTGCCCGGATTGCGCGTCCAGAAGACCATCTTGTTGTGCCAGGCCGCGTTGACGACGTCCGTCCAGCCGTCGCCGTCCACATCGAGTGGTAGATTGGCGAAATCATAGTAGTAGCCCCCCTCCTCCCGCACTTCGCGAACGAAGTGCGGCTTCCAGTCCGGCGCCTCGTACCAGAAGCCACCACAAAAGATATCGAGCTTGCCGTCACGGTTCACGTCGAGAACGCCCGCGGCCTCGAATCGCGAGTCGGCGTTGATTGTATGCAAGCGAAAACCCTCCCCGAGTTTGGGCTCCACCGATTTCGCCTCCCGCACGCGAACGATCGCGCCCCACGGCAGGTTGTTCTGGGTCACTTTTAGCATCAGCTTGTTGACACCCTTCCGGAGCGTGACATTGACACGATCGGGCTCGGGCATGATCGGCCGGGCGGTATTATTCGCGTGGACGACTTTCCCGTTCAGCCAGGCCTTCACGCCATCGTCACTGAAAATCTCCAGCGTCGCTGATTTCGCCTCGGCCGAGTCGAACTGGGTCCGCAGATACGCCACGCGTTGCTCGCCGCCGTCCAATTCCTTAAGCAGGTCGAGATAGCCGATGTGCTGACCGCTCTTTGAGACCGGCACCTTTCGCCATTGAACGTCGCTATCGGGCTGCTCTGGGCCGAATGGAATGTCAAAGAGTTGCGCGTGGTTCTTTCCCTCTTGCGTGTATGGCCCGGCCACTTCCCATTGGACGAGATAGCTTTCGACGGCCTCGATCTCATCGAGCGTCTTCTGCGCCTGTTGTTTCGTACTGTCCCTGACATCGGTGGCGACGATGCGTTCGAGAACGGGCTTGACCGTCTTGGCGTTGTCCGCATAGAGCTCGGCGGCAATTGTCACCGCAGCCAATGCGGCCTCCTCCCGGACCTGTTCGTCGTCCACCTGCGAGGCCGCCAGCTCCAGCGAGCCGAGCGTCTTCACCTCCGCCAGAGCCGAAAGAACGCGTCTCTTCTCGGCGGCGTTCGCCGCCAGATCAAGAGCGGTCCTGTAGCTCTGGAGTCTCTTGCCGGCGTCGAGGGAACT
>CBFDDG010000370.1:0-5123 GCA_965603505.1 uncultured Phycisphaerae bacterium
AGCGGGAACAAAGCTCGGACGAGGCGCAAGCCCGGGCAGAGCGCGCGATGAACGACGTCCTCAAAGTTATGAAAGCTGCGGACAAGCTTACCGATGAGCAAGCCGACGAGCTGCTCAAGATGGTCTTTCCGCCGCGAACCGACTGGGAGGCCAAATATCAGGCCTACCTTAAAGAAAACCCCGCCGTCGCGAAGGCCGTTGAGAGCAGCAAGATCACCAAGGAAAAGGTGATCGCCGGCATCAAGTCGCGCGCAGGCGAGAAGGCGCCGACGGAAGAAGAACAACTCGAAGCACTCCATCAAAGATTGCTCAAAGACGATCCCACTCTCGGCCGGACTCCCAAAGCAGAATTGATGCCTCGATTGAAAACGATGCTCGAACGCGGCGAGGGAAAGAACCTCCGTCCTGAAAAGAGTACCCGTCAACGGTTGATGTCTTTCGGCCTTTACCTCAATGGGCTGATCGAAAGCGGCCAGGTCGACCGTTTCGACAAAGACCTCAAGAGGGTGCACGACCTCGGGGTGGCGGAAATTGAGCGTCAAGGTGAGCAAAAGGAACGAGGTCAAGCAGCAGATCGGGCTCGTGACGGGCGAGGCCGCGAAGAAGCCGCCCGGGGCGATGAACGTCCGCTCTCGCCGGCAGTGGCTCGCTTGCACCGAGAAGCTGGCAGCTTCGATTTCACTGCCAGGATCAACATGGATGCGGTGGGCCAGGACGGCGGCGTCATCGACCTCCAGGGAACGGCCGATCTGCAGATGATCCTGGACGGGCAGTTCCTGCTGAGCCGCGGCCTCCAGGGCGGGAACGAGAGCGTGACGATCATCGGGGTCACAGGTGGCGATGACGACGAGTACTTCAGATTCTCGCTCGATGGAGGCCAGACGGGCTTCATGTACGCCCAGGGTGGCCTGCAGGAAGATGGCTCGCGCGTGCTGACGCACCCGGGTGGCGAACGGGGGCCCGACTATGCGTTCCGTACGACGTTCGAGGACAATGGCGGATTCACGACGTCATTCCTTGTCGGCCCGCAGCAGGCCGAATTCCTGAACGTCACCCACACCCGCACTCGACGTCAGCCGATCGACGTGCTCGAGACGATGCTCTCATCTCCCGTCACACCGACGTATGTCAACCGATCCGCCAACAGCCCGGACCCCGGTGCCAACTTCTCGCCGGAGCACCTCGTGCTCCAGGAGTTCGCCGGCGACTTCGAGGCGGAAGGCGGAGCAGGCGAGGTGCGCTCGCGCATGATCTGCCAGGGTCGGTTCCTCATCAGCGAGTTGTCGGTGGACGGCGACGATGTCGTTGTCCTCACCGGATTCGACAGCGCCAAGAAGCGCTTCGGGCAGATCGTCCTGGATCCGAAGACGCCGGGTTATCGCCTCCTCGAAGGGACGCAGCAGGCAGACGGGACGATCGTGCTCGCGGCAAGCGACGGCCGAGGCGGTCTCGCGTGGACGCTGACGCGCCACAAGGACGGCGGGTACACGTTCGACGATGGCGGGAGGTCGATGCGTTTCCGTCCGAACGTCGGAGAGCGAGCACGCGGTGCCGTTGGGGAACGGCCCGGTAAGCCCGGTACGTTGAAGTGGAGCGTTCCGCTGGGCGGGGGCGTTGGGTATCACTCAGCCGCTATTGCGGAGGACGGTACCATCTACATGGCGGCGGACGGACAACGTATCGTCGCGCTGAACCCGGATGGAACCGTGAAATGGACCTTCGTGGCGAGCAGCGGTTACCCGACCGCTGGCGCCGCCATCGGCAAGGACGGAACGATCTACATAGGGACCTGGTCCCAGGACGGCAGCGACAGCCGTATCTATGCGATCACGGCCGATGGCACCGAGAAGTGGAGCTATCCGGTGGGCGACAAGATTGATTTCTCTTCCCCGGCCATCGCGGAGGACGGGACCATCTACGTCGGGTGCTACGACGACCACCTCTACGCGATGAACCCTGACGGGACGAAGAAATGGAGCTTTCGCGCCGAGTTCAACATATTCTCTTCACCCGCTGTCGGACAGGATGGAACCATCTACGTCGCTTCAGAAAACGGAAAACTGTATGCGGTTAACCCGGAGGACGGTACAGAAAAGTGGAGCTTTCAAACCGGGGCCTTCATCCATGGCTCCCCCTCCATCGCGGAAGACGGGGCCATCTATATCGGATCCAGTGACAAGCACCTCTATGCGCTGAACCCGGACGGCTCGGAGAAATGGCGATTCATGACAGAGGATCAAGTGCATGCTCCCCCGGCCATTGGGAAGGATGGGACACTCTATGTGGGATCGAACGACGGCAAGTTCTATGCCATCAACCCGGATGGCACCAATAAGTGGGACTTTCAGACGGGCCTGCGAGTCGATAACTGCTCCGCCGCCATCGGCAAGGATGGGACGATCTACTTTGGCTCTGACGACAACCACATCTACGCGCTGAACCCAGACGGCAGCGAGAAGTGGCGGCTCGCCATGGGCGGCGTGGATGACATGGATTCGTCCCCCGCCATAGGTGAGGACGGCACCATCTACGTGGGATCCAGGGACGGCAACCTGTATGCGATCTACGGTGAATCGGGAGGCCTGGCCGAGACCCCGTGGCCGATGTTTGGGTGTGACCTGCGTCACATCGGCCGTGCTCAGCTTGGAATGGCTCATGATAGAAATCAAGATACTAGCGAGCTGCAGAGAAGGGCAGAACAGAGGGAAAGGGCAGGACGACAACGATTGCATGTTTTCATCATGCAGAGGCTGGATTCCTTGCTGGAACGCGTTGGTGAAAGTGTCGGCCAGCGTTATGAATTGGATGAGATAACAGTTAATAGCCTTCGACAGGATGTTCGCGAATCAGTCAGGGCGCAATTAGATCAAGGAAAAGGTGACAAGTTGGCAGGGGCAGCAAGAGTAGGTGGAATGGATCTGCTGGAAATGTTGTTGTCGCAGCCCGAATATAAGGCGGCATTCGCCAAGCACCTGAACGAGGAGCAACTCCAGGATTATCTGGATTTCACCCGGGCACGGCGACAGGGGGAACAGCGAGCGGTCAATCGTCAACTGATTGCTGACCTGGATCAGCAACTCAGCCTGACGGCC
Organism: uncultured Phycisphaerae bacterium; assembly: GCA_965603505.1. GTDB lineage: Bacteria > Planctomycetota > Phycisphaerae > Sedimentisphaerales > Anaerobacaceae > PLanc-01. The sequence continues at coordinate 3,093 of CBFDDG010000370.1, forward strand.
GATCAAAGAAAGCAGATTGAGCAGATACTCGGTACTGAAAAAACTACTGATGAATGGTGGTCGAATTCAATGAACATGATGGCAAAATTTGACATACAGGAGTCAGTAAATACAGTACACGGACTAAAAGTACCTATAGATAAAATACTGTCAAAATCACAGTCCAGCATCTGGCAACTCCTGGTCGCGCCTTCGGATGAGCCGGATCCGCGGTTAATACAATACCGCGAGGCGGAGGCTGAAATCAACAAGGCTGTTGAGGCCGGGCGAATAACACGTGAGCAGGCAAATGAAAGACTCGTAGGTCTCAGGCAGCGGCTCTGGGCAACTGATAACCGAAAACCGGAAACTGAAAACCGATTAAGGCTGATTGCCGAAGCGAAACTTGCCGCGCATACGGAACAACTAGGTCCGCTGGATGAGCGCGCATCGAAACGTCTGGCGTTGGCAGCCAAGGGCGTCGTGGAACAATACCTGGAATCCCAGGACACAGGTCAGCGTAAAGATCCAACCGAAATGGACGATGACGAGTTCGAGAAAGCCGCGGGTGAGATCAGGAGAATGGTCGCAGCCGGCAGGATCACCCGGGAACAGGCCGCTCAACGGCTTGAACGTATGAAATTAAGGACCCGGGGTAAAGACGAAAGCGAGCCTCGTATCTCCACTGACATTACGAATCATCCGCTCTATCAGCAGACCATCAAAGATGTCCTTTCAGATGAGGCATTTGCCCAATACAAGGCACGTCAGGCTGAAAGGCAGGCTTTTCGTTTGCAGGCTGGGCGTGATCTGGTAGTTGCTAGCATAGACACGCTTTTGATGCTTGACGAGAGCCAGCGACAGCATTTTGAGAAGGCAGTGGCAAAGTTATCTACTCCGTCAGCAAACGATAGAATACCAATTCCAGTCCTCATCTTTATACAGCTTTTCGATCCAACAGTTGATGGAAGAAACATAGTGATTCATCCGGATAGCGACATTCTGAGCGAATGGCAACGGGAGCGATTGGGTGAATATGCAAGCAATTTCGGAGAATGGGTCGCCATTGACAATACTGTAAGACAGAGACGATAGAGGTTTCCCATGATTCTAATGAATAAAAATGCTCCTTGCTACGGCTTGGTCTGCCTGATATTGCTGGTTATGCTTTCGGCTGGTCGAGTTAGTGGGCAGGAGGCTACCATTCGCTATGGCCGGGGAGTACCGTCCGCGGTTCGTGTCATCAACAATCGGAGCTTGAAATACCTCGCTAATACGCAAAGGGAAGACGGAAGCTGGCCGGGAGTTGCGGGCAGTAATGGTTCGGGAGTAACCGGGATCTGTGTCATGGCACTGATGGCCAGCGGCGAAGATCCCGACTTCGGGCCCTACGCCGACAACATTCGCAGAGCCTTGCGCCGGATCATCATGGATCAGAACCCGCAAACCGGCCACATCACCGGCGGCGGTCACGGCTCCATGTATCACCACGGTTTCGCCATGCTGGCTTTGTCCGAGTCATACGGAGTGGTGAATGAACGGTTGCTCTGGCAGGGAAGTGATGTACCCGTGGCGGAAAGACGCACCATCGGACAGGCGCTTGAGTTGGCCGTTCGCTGTGCTTTGACGGCACAGAAGAAAAACTCGTGGGGGGCATGGCGGTACTCGCCCGACTCGCAAGATGCGGATACTACCGTGTCTGGAACCATCTTGATGGGTTTGCTGGGAGCGAGAAACGCCGGCATTGAGGTACCCAACGAAGCCATTGAAAAAGCCATCAGTTTTTTCCGTACCAACACCATGCAAGACGGGGTCGTTTCTTATCAACCCGCCCAAAGCCACGGCGACGGAATAACTCGGTCGGCCATCGGGACGCTGATTTATGCAGTGGGAAAAAGGAAAGACTTGCCAGAATACAAAGCCGCTTCCGAATTCATCAAAAGGCGAATCGATCAGGACGTCAATGATCACCCATTTTACTATCTGTATTACATGGCCCAGGCTTTGTTTCAAAGCGACTTTGAGGCGTGGAAGGCCTGGAATCAGCGGACC
>CBFDDG010000371.1:0-5115 GCA_965603505.1 uncultured Phycisphaerae bacterium
GGAGCGATGCCCGTTGTGTCCTCGTAGACCTGAATCACGGCGCTGTCGGTCTCGAGCGTGATCAGCTCACCGATGAGCCTCTCCTCGCCGACTCTGACCAGCTCGAACATCTCGGCGTCGGTAATCCCCATCACCTCGATGACGGGGCCGTTCACCCTCTTGACGCGTCCTATGATTCTATCGTTCGTACTCATGCTTTTTCACGGTCCGTGAACAAGATGTCATAGATCAACTTCCGTATCTCTCGCTGGTGGCGCAGCATTCTGGTGGGAACCTGATTGTTGAACGCGGTGCGTCCATCGGCCGCCGTCAAGACGACCCCCTGAGACGGCAAGGGCGGGGCCGAGGACAGCGCGAGCCCTACCTCGCGGCCGGTCCGCGCACGGACCTTTTCGCGCACTTCCGAGAGCATTTGATCATCGATCGACGGGCGCTCGGTCTCTGAGGCATTGACTTCAGCCGATTCCGCCCCGAGGCCGATGGCTGCCTCCGTCATCCAGCCGATCAGGACGGTCCTATAATCGGCATCCCCGATCAGGCAGGACAGTCTCTTCTCCACGCGGTCCATGATCTGTCGCATGACCCGGTCGCGGGCGCGCATGGACCGGCGCTTCACCTCGAGCTCCGCCGCGGACAGTACCGTCCTTTTGACAGCCTCCGCTTGGTCTTGTGCCTGTTTCCGGGCATCATTGAGTATCGACTCGATTTGCCTCCGGCCCTGCTCTCTTTTCTGGGCCGTTCGGTCTTGCGCTTCTTTCAGGATCGCCTCCGCTTCCAGACGCGCGTCTGCCTCAATATCGGAAATCAAGGCAGCCTTTTCTTTTTCCACAGATTCCATGAAGCGTTGCACCTTTTTCCAGCGTTCGTTCTTTCCAACACGGGTGACTCCGGAACACGCTTGCCTGTCACAGCTTGATTCCGATGGCCGCGTTCACCATCTCTCGAATTCCAGGCCTGTCCGGCGGCCGGCCTCTTCGATCCGGAATTTCCACGATGAGCGGAAAGCTCAGCGTGAACAGGTACTTGTCCACGATCGGCCGTATCATATCGGCAATCGGCTCCGTGATGATAATGATACCGATTTCCTTATCTTCAAGCATGCTCTCGAAGGCGCGTCGTGCTTCATCTGCCGTTTGCACGACCTTCCCCGACAGGCCCACCAACTCGAAGCCCAGTACCGTATCTTCATCCCCTATGATTGAGTACTTCATGAGCCGGCTACACCTTGCTAAGGATCATCAGAGCCGTAATGAAGCCAAATACCACGAGCCCCTCGGCCAGCGCGACAAAGATCAAGGCCTGTCCCGCAATCTGCGGCTTCTCCGCAATGGCCCCCATCGCGGCCGCACCGACGTGCGAAATCGCGATTCCGGCACCGATCGCACCCAGGCCAAAAGCTGCGGCCGCAGCGATCAGACCGTACTTGACGTTGTCCGCCGACTTCTCTTCCGACTGGACGGTCTCAGTGTCGGGAGAAGTCTGCCCAAAAGAACGACTGCAAAACACGGTCGCCGTGATGGCCATCACCGTGCAAAGCATGACCATGCTCTGCAGGATGTGCTGTTTTAGCGTCTTCTGCGCTTCATTCATAATGTCCGATCCTTTCCAGTTCCATTGTCTTCAGCCAAACCGGTCAATGACGCGAATTGCTCTCCCATCCCGGCTAAACCTTGCTGGTCAGCGAGATGGGCGTGTACAGCTTGCCCGTCCCATGAAAGAACTTCGTGAAGAATTCGTAGTAACTCAACCTCAGGGCCTGGATTCCCGCCGAGAGACCTTCCAGTGCAATCACGAGGATATTCCCAAGAACGAGAATCAGTAACGCCCAAATCCCTGACGTCATCTCCGCAAGAGTAAAAAAGGAGATCATCAAACAAACATGAGCGATGCCCAGCCCGGCGACTCGCAGGAAGGACAGCGTATTCGAGAGATAGCCGCTGAAGATCTCCAGCAACTCGACCATCCATCCCAGCAGGAAGTTGAGGATCGCAAAGACGGGGTTCGCCCTTTGATCGGCCTGCCCCGCGACATGCCGGAGATAGTGATAGGGCTCCTTGACAAACAATAGAAGAGCGGGCACGCCGACCAACAGAAACAACGTCATCCCCGGCGGAAATTCCTTGTAGCCGTGGGAGATCACATAGGAGGCGATATAAATTCCCCCCGCATAGATCCACCCGCCGAGAATCCCCCCCTTGTCAAAGACCAGTTCCATCCATTTCCGGGCCCGAATGACGTTCACCCAGTTGAACAGCAGGCCCAGAGCGATCACGGCGATCCCGAAGTAGGCTGCCACTGACAGAATGTCAAACACGTCCCGGCGGCCCGGTCCGTCCGCTTGGCGGCCTGATACGGCCCCGTGAAAGTCGAACCACAGCGGTGTGAAGAGGACCACGCCGAAGAAAGATCCAAAGAGAAGACCGAAGAAGATGGAGGACAGACCACACCAGACGATCAGCCACGAAAGCCGGTAAAACCCTTGTTTGGCGTCGTTCCCCCTCAAGTGAAATGCCCCCAGTCCGCCCAACAGGACCAGGACCAGCCCTTGCCCGACGTCCGCGAACATGAGCCCGAACATGGCGAGATACAGCGGCATCACAAAGGGAGTCGGATCGATCGTGCCGTATCGGGGAATGCCGAAATTGCTGACCAGCATCTGGAAGGGCTCCAGCAGCTTCGGGTTGTTGAAGCGCACCGGGATTTCCTCCCCGACGACGTCCGTGGCGGCTGCCTCGTGCCATTCCAGGTAGCACCGCCCCTCACTGGCCCTCTCGATCGCCCTCGTCAGCCTCTCTTTGGCCGACGACGGGAGCCAGCCCGTGAAGATGACCGTCCGGGAAGATGCGGCAAAATGGCTCTGGACCTTATGGAGAAGCTCACTGACCCGCAGATGGATCCAGACCTCCCGGAGATGATCTGCCCCCTCCTTCACGATGCGTCCCGCCTCCGTCTCGAGTTTCCTCTGCTCGGCGGTCATCGCCTCCAGTCTGGCCGAGAGTTCCTTGAACGCGTCCTCCTTGACGGATTTGAGTTCTGCCGGCAATTCGATCTCGCTCCATCCGGCACTCGCCAGGACCTTGCGCACCGGTTCACCGTCCCTTTTCATGAAGATGAGGAAGTAATGGAGGCTGTCGCCCTCTCGCCCCAGCTCCATGCACAGAGAAGGAAGAGCCTCCAGCCCGTCTTCGAGCTGTCCCTTGTTGGACACAGGGACCCTGCCGGTTTGCATGACCAGAAAGGAGTGTCTGGCCGACAAGGTGGTATCGGGCAGGCCTATGCCATAGAGCCCCACCTGCCGCCGGATATCCTCGATCTTGAGAATTTCCTGCTGAATTGCCCTCTGTCGTTCTTTGATGCCGGCGCGCCTTGCCTCGATGGTATCGAGATGTTTCTTCTCCTTGTCGACATCGACCATCACGCGTGCGTTCAGGTCGTCCTCGCGAGGTGTCGTGGGGATCATGCCGACCGCGTGGAGAAGCCCGTCGATTCGCTGCCGCAACTCGGAGAGGTCCGCAAACGAGGCTTCCGACTTGACAGCAGGCAAATTCTCCCCTTCGACTTCCGAAGTCCTGATGAACTGCATGACCCCTTCGCGAAGCAGTGCTTCCGTCACGCGTTCGCAATCCTTCCGAAGGACCACGGCGAAGAGCTGTACCATGCGAGTGGTGAACATCATATCATGCTCTCAATCCGTTCCGGCTTTATCCCGTACTGTTTCGCGTTCAGGATAATCCTCACTTTGTTGAGCTCGTTCCGTTTCAGCACGAAGTACGCCAACAGGATCCCTATCGTGAATGGATACCCCGTGAGAATGCGCTGGACCTCGTGTTTCATGATCTCTTCCATGATCCTGCGGATGAGCAGAAGCCGTGACGTGCTGTCCGCCGTCTGGGCAGCGATCAGAGGAGACAGACCCGGGTATTTGCTCTTGACGAATCCTTGAAGGGCCGATGTAACATTCTGCACCCGGTATAGCTCTTCGATAACGGCCTTGTTCAGATTGTAGCCCCCCGGCACAATCGCCGCCATGACCGCCTCCAGCGGAAGGTCGTAGAAGTGCTTGAAGCGGATGATCCAGTTGATGTTCTGCAGATCGATTTCCACGCCGGCAAAGCGGAGGGCGATGCCCCGATCCCGCGGGGCCAATTTCGCGATGGCAGACAGAAGGTTCTGATAGTAGAGGTGGTCCAGGGCGATTTCCATGCGGAAGAGCGAACCTTCCGATTCCACGGTGAGGCTGTATTTCCTGACGACCGGGCCGTACGGCGTCGCTTCACAGACACCGGCGATTTCGTCAAAGCTCTCGGCATGGACGATGATGTCGATCGGGAGATCATGAATGATGCGATCGTACAGGATGTAGTGCGTGCCGGCATCGGCCGGACGGTGGCGGAGTTTGGCGTCGAAAAAGACCCGTATCGCATTCTTCAGGTTGTCAATCTCAAACTGCGATAAGAGCGCGTCGACCAACGCCAGCGAGTCGCGGTGGACGTACTGCTTGACGTTCGTGTAAAGCTCGATTTCGTCCTTCAGCAATTGCAGCTCCGCCTGTTTGAGATCCCCCGTCGCCGAGTACATCTCTTCCAGGCGAGCGAACGGGGTTTCCCGCAGCAGCGCGAGCGCCGCATCGAGAGAGGGGGCCTTGGCCAACTGATCGAACATCTGATCGGAAAGGATCTTGCTGATCCGAGCACGCAACTTGGCGTTGATGAACGAATATTTCGACAGTGGGCTGGCCATTACCGGATGTCCACCTCATGCTCTGCGGCCAGTACGATCCTGCAAATCCGGGCAACCAGATCTTCCATGACATCCGCGTGGTCGTGGAGCATCGCCTCCTGTTGCTGATCCGTCTGCTTCAGTTTCTCGGCCCGGATTCGCTTCGCTTCCTTCTCCGCCTCCTCGACGGCAGTCTGTATGATTTGCCGCGCTCGCTCTTTGGCATCGCTCAGCTTCTCGGCTATCTCCCGTTCCGCCGAGCCTATTGTCTCAGAAGCCTTCTCACGAGCTTGGCTGAGCGCCACATCGACTCTCTCCTCAGCTTTGAGAACTTCCTTGATGATCTGCTTCATAAGACCACATCCCGAGCGTAAGAAACCGCACGAATTATTCTAT
>CBFDDG010000372.1:0-5111 GCA_965603505.1 uncultured Phycisphaerae bacterium
GGTCTGCACCGTACTGACTCCATTATAGCCCCAGGAGCATGTTTGTGCAGTATCATTTCAGGCACGCGGCGGAGACTTGATATTTCCGCTGTTGTCACTATGATAGGGGATCATCACACGGCCCTTATGGATGGTTGGACAGGACGGGATCAGACAGGACGGATCGTTCGAAAACCGTACGGCAATTGCAGAAGCAAGGTGGTCCCATGGCGGGCAAACGCGCGACACGCAAGAGTCAGGCCGGGGCACGACCGGGCGAAGAAACGGCTCGCGCGCTTCGCGAGCGCGTCAAGGAGTTGAGCTGCCTCTACCACATCAATCAGATCTTCGAGGAGTCCACCGGCTCGCCCGACGAACTGTTTGAGCACATTGTTGCGCTGATCCCGCCGGCATGGCAGTATCCGGAGATCACCTCGGCTCGGATTGTCCTGGACGGAAAGTCGTACGCGATGGGCGGCTTCCAGGAGGGATGCCAACGGCAGGCGGCCGACGTGATGGTCGCCGGCAAATGCCGGGGGGTCGTTGAGGTGGTCTACACGGAGTCGAGACCGCCAGCGGATGAGGGGCCTTTCTTGAAAGACGAGCGGAGCCTCCTGGACGCCATCGCCCGACAGATCGCCGTCATTGTGGAGCACCGGCAGGCGGAGGAAGAGAGAGAGCGACTGCACAGGCAGCTCATGCACGCGGACCGTCTGGCCACGATCGGGCAGTTGGCGGCGGGGGTCGCGCACGAGCTGAACGAGCCGCTCAGCAGCATCCTCGGCTTCGCGCAACTGGCGAAACGAGACCCTGCGCTGCCCGAGGGGGCCGGGCAAGACATCGAGAAGATCGTGACCGCCTCGCTTCATGCCAGAGAGATCATCAAGAAGCTCCTGCTCTTTGCGCGTCAGACGCCCACGTTCAAGGGCCCGATGGATCTCAACAGTGCCATCTTGAGGGCCATCGACCTGTTCAAGCACTATTTCGAGAAGGAGGGGATGGAATTGGTCTGTGTGCTTTGCCCTGAGATGCCCGTGATCACAGCCGACACCGGCCAGTTGACGCAGGTGCTGGTCAATCTGGTGGTGAACGCCGTTCAGGCCATGCCGGAGGGGGGGAAGCTCATCGTGCAGACGCACGTGGAGGACCGGCACGCCGTCTGCATCGTCGAGGACACGGGCGTGGGAATGAGCGAGGAGATCCTGGACCGGCTGTTTGTGCCCTTCTTCACTACCAAGGAAGTGAACCAGGGGACGGGCCTGGGCCTGCCCGTGGTCCACGGGATCATCACCGCCCATGGCGGGACGATTGACGTCAAGAGCCGGCCCGGACAAGGTACGACGTTTACCATTCGATTGCCCATCGATCCAACCCCCGACTGGGAGAACAGGCCCGAGTCATGAATTCACCCGATCGAAAAAAGACCATTCTCGTCGTCGATGATACGCCCGGCACGCTGGAGGTCCTCCAGAGAAGTCTGACCGCCGAAGGCTATACGACCTATACGGCTCCCAACGCCGTCGACGCCCTGAAATTCCTCGAGGGGACATCCGTTGACCTGGTGATTACCGACCTGAAGATGCCCAAGGTCAGCGGGATCGACCTGATCCGGCATATCCGGGACAACGACAGAGACACCGAGGTGATGATGATCACCGGGTATGCCACCGTGGAAAGCGCGGTCGAGGCGGTCAAGAGCGGGGCCGAGGAGTACCTGGCCAAGCCCTTCACCGATGACGAGCTCTTCGCGGCCGTGCGTCGCGTATTGGATAAGCTCAAGCGAAGGCGCGACGCCTCGACAAAGCCACCTGCAAAGTCGGCAGGCGCCTACGGGCTCATCGGCGAATCCAAGGCGATGCAAAAGGTCTTCGCCGCGATACGCAAGGCCTCTTCCACCTCGGCGACCGTTCTCATCACGGGGGAAAGCGGCAGCGGCAAAGAGTTAGTGGCGCGGGCGGTTCACTACAACAGCGCCCGGGCTTCCGCTCCGTTCGTGCCCGTCAACTGTGGCGGCATCCCCGAGACTTTGCTGGAAAGCGAGCTCTTCGGGTACGTCAAGGGCGCGTTTACCGGCGCCCACGAGTCACGGGCGGGGTTCTTCCAGACCGCCGACGGCGGGACGATCTTCCTCGATGAGATCGGCGAGACGAGCCTGGCCATGCAGGTCAAGCTCCTGAGGGTGCTCCAGGACAAGGAGGTTCGCATGGTGGGCGACGCGCGCGCGAGGAAGGTGGACGTGAGAATCATCGCCGCCACGAACAAGAATCTGCAGAGCCTCATTCAAAGCCGGGCATTTCGGGAGGAGCTGTACTATCGCATCAACGTCGTCACGATCGAGGTCCCCCCCTTACGGGTGCGAGGTGGGGACATTCTATTGCTGGTGCGGCACTTCGCCGAGAAGTTTGCCGGCGAGCTGGGCAAACCGGCTCCGCGTTTTTCGGAACGAGCGCTGGAGGCGCTGCAGAACTACGCCTGGCCGGGCAACGCGCGAGAATTGGAGAACGCGATCCAGCGCGTTGTTGTCATGAACGATGGTGAGATTGTTGAGCTCCCGGACCTTCCGCCCCTGGCCCGGTTTTCGGCCCTGCGCACCACCGGCGTCGATCGGGCCCTGGCCGAGGTGGAGGCGGATCATATTCGCAACGTCCTGGCCAACGCCGGCGGCAACAAGACGCACGCGGCGGAGATCCTCGGGATCGACCGCAAGACCCTGCGGAAGAAGATAGCGCAATACCGCCTGGACTGAGTTCTTGCCCGCCGAAGGAGCCCGCAGACGACGGGCGGCGAGCCGGCGAGCGAACTGGGGAAATTCTCCTCAGTGGTCCAATTCTCCCCACCCACAGCCCTGCCGTTCACCGGACCCGAACAGGCATTTCTCGCCCGCTTGGACAACCAGGTAAAATTCCCCAAAACCAGCCATAACAAGCGGTTACAGCAGGGGAGCTGCGCCCGCAAGCCGGAATTATGAGCGAATGGCACGGCTTTTGCCTCTCCATCGGTCGTCCGTGACGGAGGTGGCTCAGTGGAGCCGCAAGGGCTGTCCCCAGTGACATGGCGCATGCGGGGGTCGCCTTGATGGTTGGTCACGGGCTGGAATCTTTCCGGGAAATGCAGAGAAAGAGAGGTCGCAGCCATGGCAATGCCAGAACAATCTCTGGGCCTCTGCTTGACGTGCAACAACAGCAGCACGTGCCTTCGGCGCGAGGGGATCAGGCTTCCCGTTCTGTTTTGTGAGGATTTCGATGACTCAACGCCGCGGCGAGCGAACGGGACGACGGTTTCGGCCCCGTTCGAAGAGAACGCTGCCCTCGACACGGCGATGGGACTGTGCTGCAACTGCGGACATCGCGGCTCCTGCACGTTATGTCACGCACCGGGCGGCGTGTGGCACTGTGAGGAGTACTGTTGACGGGCGCGGCCGCCGGGTGGATCGACGATCCCCATCAGTATGAGGTGCAAATGGATGACGATGTGATTGAGAGTATTGTCGCGGAACATCGCGAGTCACTGGGAGGCATGCTCTCCATTCTCAGTGAGGTCCAGTCGAAATACGGATATCTTCCCGAGGACGCCTTGCGCCGGGTGGCCGAAACGACCGGACGTTCTCTGGTCGATGTCTACGGAGTCGCGACCTTCTATAAGGCCTTCAGCCTGAAACCCCGGGGCAAGCACCTTGTCTCCGTCTGTCTGGGGACGGCTTGTCACGTTCGCGGCGCGCCGAGAATTGCGGAAGAATTCAGCCGGCAGCTTGGCATAGAGCCCGGCGAGACCACGCCGGACAAGGAGTTCACGTTGGAGACGGTGAACTGCCTGGGCGGCTGTGCCCTCGGCCCGATCGTCGTTGTCGATGGTCGTTACTACTCCAACGTCAGGAGAAACAAGGTCGCGGAAATCCTGACCAAGACCCGCGAGGGTCTGGACACTCCGCAAGAGGATCACGCCTTTCCACTGACGATCCTGTGTCCCCACTGTCGGCAGGGCCTTATGGACCCGACCCATCCCATCGACGGCGCCCCCTCGATCCAGTTGACGATGTGCTGGAATGGGGGCCGGCACGTGCTTCGCTTATCCTGTCTCCACGGAAGTTCCACATCGGCCTGTGACGCGGAAGTCCCTTCCGATTCCATTGTCGATCTTGCCTGTCCGATGTGCGAGCACGGTCTTGCCGGTGAATGGACGTGTCCGGAATGCGGAGCGGGGATGGCGGAGTTGAGGGTGCAGGAGGGTGCGACTCTTATGGTCTGCACGCGTCGCGGGTGCCGGGGGCGCAGACTGGACCTGGATACAGCATGGGCCGAAGCGGCAGACCGGCCGAAGCAGGAATAATCCATGAGAAAATTGACTTCCGTTGGTGACTTCAGGGCCTTGCAGCGGCGTCTGCAAGAGCAGGACAATGCCGGCGCGACGACCATTGTGATCCCGGCGGGCACGTGCGGGATTGCCAGCGGGGCCGGCGACCTCATACGCGAGGTTCAGCGCACCATCCTGGCAAACCACCTGGCCGGCACGGTGAGCCTGCGGATCACGGGCTGTCATGGATTCTGTCAGATAGAGCCCTGCGTCCTCGTGGAGCCGCAACACACCGTCTATCCGAAGCTCGACAGGAAGGACGTCCCCCGGATCATCGACGCCGTGCTCAAGGGCGAGGTGGTCGAGGAACTGCTCTACCGCGAGCTCGGCACGACCCGAAGATGCGGTTCCCAGGAGGAAATCCCCTTCTTCAAGGGGCAGAAGCGAATCCTCCTCGGCGCCAATCAGCGAATCGATCCGATCCGGATCGTCGACTACATCAAGGAGGGCGGATACGAAGCCCTTCTGAAAGTCCTCGACAATCCGAATCCCGAATGGGTGGTCGGAGAGGTGAAGAAGTCGGGCCTGCGCGGCCGGGGCGGCGCGGGCTTCCCGACGGGAAAGAAATGGGAGCTCGCGCGGCAAGCGGGCAACGGCTCGACCAGGAAATTTGTGGTCTGTAACGCGGATGAGGGAGATCCAGGCGCCTACATGGACCGAAGTGTCCTGGAAGGCAATCCGCACGCGATCATCGAGGGCATGGTGATCGCAGCCATCGCCATCGGCGCCACCCACGGCATCTTCTACGTCCGGAGCGAATACCCTCTTGCGATCAAACACTC
>CBFDDG010000373.1:0-5106 GCA_965603505.1 uncultured Phycisphaerae bacterium
GATCGAAAAGCAAGGTAATCTTTGGGGGTGGTGACATGATGTACAGAAGTATGATGGCGCTGTGTGTGGCCGGGGCCCTGTGCACTGTCGTCCAAGCCGTTCCGACGACGTATTCCGGCAGCCTTACCACGGCCGATGGCGGCCTTGTGGGGACCGGCGGGTGGGCTACCGCCCCGAATCCCGTCACCTTCCGTTGGACCGTTACGCAGAACCCCGATCTGTCCTGGCGCTATCACTATGAATTCGACAGCACCGATGTGCAGGGCGAGATCAGCCATCTGCTTGTCGAAACGTCCACGAACCTCACCGCCGGCGACATCTGGAACGCGAGTTCTGCCATCGAGAACGACGATCCGAAGTTGCACGGCGAGTTCAACGGAAACTTCAACATCCCGGAGACCCTCTTCGGAATCAAGTTCGAGAATATCTCCGGAGAAGTTGTGACGATCGATTTCGACTGCCCGCGAGTCCCGGTCTGGGGCGACATCTTCGCGAAAGGCGGTCGAGTGGCCGGTCAGCTCTGGAACGCAGGCTTCACCTCTCCCGATTTCGATCCCATCGCCCCGGCCCAGAACGGCTCGGTCGCCTGGCACGTTCTGGTCCCGGACACGCTGACCACAACGATCCCGGCCCCGGGCGCCACGGCTCTGGCCGGCATTGGCACGGTCCTGATCTCCTGGCTGCGTCGGCGAAAAACGCTCTAAGACATAGACCCTTGGCAGGTTACTCTCGTCCAGGGCTGCGACCATCCTCCGCAGCCCTTTTTTCTTTGCACCGAGCGTGTTCAATCGCTTGAGGGGGCCCGTGTCTTTCATCGCCGAATGGAGGCGACTCTCGACGCCGGCCCGAAGGCCCGCGTGCCGCCATTCATCGAGACCGGCGAGATCGTCCGCATCAGTACCCGCGAAGGCTCCTACATCACCCGGGCCAAGAGTTGACCTTGCGGGCCCAAATGGTCCCATACGTCACCCATACCGACTTCGTCTTGGCGTGTCCGAATTGGCATTGGATGCCGGGAACAGGTGGCTAATCTCCTGATAGGAATCCGATCAGAAGTGTCCGGACCTGTTCGACAACATCTTTAGAAGTCGTTCCAAGTCTGCGGCGTATTTCACTCTTCGGGTAGGCGAAAATCGCCGCGCATTTGACTGCCGAGGTTGTCTTGAGTCCGGTTTCAGGAAAGCAGGGGTCTGTATCCTGAATAACGATCTGTTTTGGATCGCCTTGGCGTACAACCGATGAGATGGGTGCGACAATGACATCCAGATTGGTCGCGTTGAAGGCTGAGTTGGAGACGACAAAAGCGGGGCGTGCTTTTGTGGCAGAGGGATCGTCCAGTGGTATGTGTTTGATTAAGACTATCTCACCCGGGGAAAACCCTGCACGGCTCATGCTGGTTCGCCATCATCGAAACTGTAGATATCCTCTTCTCCCCTGTCCCAGAAGGCAAGCCCGCCGCTCAGGCGCAAGCATTCATACGGATTCAAATCTTGATCGGGTGACACGAGAGCCAGGACGGATTCTGTATCGCTGATGTCGCTCGCCTGGGAGATACTGCCGGGATAGACTTGATCGTCCAAGCCGGTAGAGGAACGGTCCCATGACGCAGCGACCTGGCTTTCGACCGTCGCAGTTTGTTGCCTGTGCATAATTGTCATTGTTCTCCTCCAAAACTCCCATTCAAAAAGGCGTAGAGATCAGATTCGTTATAGTGTCGGCCCTCGTGGAGTATTCGCAAAATGGCGCCATCATCCAAATTGCCACTCATGTCCGCATTGTTGAAGTCTACCTTGACCTTTACCGCATACCCCACAGCTTGCACTTGACCCGGTACCTCCGGAACCTGCTCAAGTTTCTTCATTGCTTGCATTTCGATTATTCTATTGAAGTCATCATTGCGCCGGTTTATTCTTAGCCTGATTTCACCACCAACAGGGACCGGAAGCTTGGTGAAGCGCTTGCAGATTATTTTCGCACTGTCCAGGTCAGCAGTGTCAAAGATATACTCATTGACAAGTCCCACCCGAAGGAACATTTTTTCTGGGAAAACCCCACGGAATCTCTTGAGACAGTCAATCACTACGCCGTCTATTTGACCCAGTTCAAGTTCTTCCTCGAGAGGGCCTATTCGTCGCGGAAAAGTGAATACCGGGCCTCTTTGAGTGAAGCTCAGCGTAGGCAACTCGGCCTCACCCTTTCCGGGGAAGATGAACTTCTTGGCGATGCGGAAATCCGTCGGCGACTGGATTAAGCTCTCGAACAGGTTCGGGTGGGCGTCAATCAGTTCTCCTCCAACCTTATACAGCTTTTCGCGATCTAACTTGAACTCGATGACCGGGCGGATATCCACTCCAACCTTCTCGGCATGGTCATCAATCTTGGCTCGTGTAAACTGAAAGGGATCTCCCATACCTCATTCCTCATTTCTCAGACATTGTCGGCTCCCCTGCATCGAGCCCTGAATGCTACAGACACACCTCAAACGTCCTCAATCCATACAAATCCTACGCGATTCCGACCCTTCCGTCAAGTGGGAAGTGCCCCCGTCTGACGACTGGGCCAGAAAGCCTGCCATTATCGGGCGGCGGCGCGTTCGGATACACGCCCCGCCGCCCTTCTTGATTGCGGTTGTTCTGATCGCCACGAAGTCACATGGACCACATGACTTCAGCCCTTACACTTCGGCAGTTTCTCTCAGGAGGGTTTGTCGAGTTTGCGAGCCATTCTGGCATAAGGCGACGGCTCTGTCAAGTGTCTGCGTTGGTGCTGGGGGGCTCCTTCGCCAGGGCGGCCAGGAGGCGGCTGACGGCTTGCGGTGATAGTCCGCTCGCTGCTGTGGTTTCGTCTTGTTCCGGTGCGGTCGTGTCCTGGGGTGCCTTGGTTCCGCCCGAGGTGTGCAGGGAGATGATGTCGAGGCAGGCCTTGCGGGCGATCTCCTCCTTTTTGGATCCGGTCAAATTCACCAGCTTGAGGGCCGCGACCGGGGCGAAGCGAGCGAGGATTGCGCGGCTTTCGCGGTACGCGCGGTCGATCCGTCGCTCGAAGCACTCGACGAAGCGCTCGTCAGCGAGCCATTG
The DNA here is from genome assembly GCA_965603505.1 of uncultured Phycisphaerae bacterium. Taxonomy (GTDB): domain Bacteria; phylum Planctomycetota; class Phycisphaerae; order Sedimentisphaerales; family Anaerobacaceae; genus PLanc-01. The sequence goes on from CBFDDG010000373.1 coordinate 3,078, forward strand.
TTCGTAACGGTGCGGCGTGACGTTGTGCTTGCCGAGGATCTCCTGCTCCTCCATCTCGTCGGCGAACAGGTCTTCGATGACAGCCAGTTGTCGCTTGGTCAGTGCGTTCGAATTGGTCATGGTCGTACCTCCATTTCAAAGAGTTATGGTTGGTTCACAGCGATTTTATGATTGCGGGGCATCCATGCTGTGGATAGCCTGTCGGCGAGTTATTACGGTCCACCAGCCGAGCGCTCGCAGATTGAAAGAGCCAGGAATGAACGTGAGACGATTTGTCCGGTTGACGCTGCTGGCCATTCTGTCCGTATCCGTCGCGGGCTGTGCTCACGGCTCCGGGCTCGAGTTCGGCGCGTTCGCGTCGTCGCTCGACTCCGACGATCTGGGCGAAGGCTACGGCGGGGGAGCGAAGCTGGAATTGAATCCCATTGATCTGCTCAGCGTGGACGCACGGGCCAGCTACATCCGCTTCAGCGACGCGGATATTGACATGGTTCCGCTGGAAGTAGCCGGCCTTGTGAACTTCGCCATGCTCGCCGAACACATCGTGCCCTATGCCGGCGTGGGCGTGGGCTACTATCTCTTCGACGGAGACGGCGCCGACCTTGATGACGAGGTGGGGTTCTTTCCCCTGGTGGGTCTGGAAATCGGCCTCCAGCCCGTTTCGTTGCTTATCGAGGGCCGTTGGCTGTTCCTGGAGGCCGATGTGGACAGCGCCGAGGCGGAGCTGGACAACCTTACCGAGGCCACCGTCGACGGGTTCGGAGTCAACATGGGTCTGATCTTCCGATTCTGACGGTGATCGCGAATGCTATGAATCCCAAAGCGGCTGAGGCATGGAACTTCGCCCTGGCGAAGATGGAATCGGCCAGGCAGTACATCGAGAAGGATGAGGATGGACTCGCCAAGACCGAGATCGCCAAGGCGGTCTACATCGGCGCGGGCGCCTTGTACTACCTTCTGGGCCAGGGCCCGGAGGAGCGGGCTGCCCATCAGGCAGCCCAGAGCTTCATTAACGACATGGCCGCAGAAGATGCCTCCGCCGCCGAAGCCTATCTGACGGCTCGCAAGGTCCTGGGTTACATCGCCGACATGTCACCTGCCGGAGATGAGCTTCCGCCGCCATAGCGATCCTCAGAGGAAGCCGGCGAACATCACAAACAGAGCGGCGGATGTTTTCGTGAATTCTCTGCGACGGATCATCTGCTCGCACCCACTGCAAGAAGGTACGCTACTGGTGCACCAGCAGGCGTTGCTCGGCGCCGGCATCGAGCGCGACGGCTAGGCCCCCGCTGAGCTGGCGGCCCGTCAGTGTCTGCTCCGAACCGTCAGCGAGGTTACGGACGCTGTATTGCTCCAAACGCTCGACGGTGAACCATTCGGGCAGAGTGTTCATGCGGGGCCAATCCTTCGTAAAGCCCATGTACTCGCGATGGCGCGGGATATCGAAGCAAAGCCGGCCCGACCAGGGTTTGTCGGTTTTCACGACGATGACGAGGCCATCGCCGGTTTGGGCGGCGCCGAGTTGCAGGCCCTTCTGCCAGGGGCGGGCGATGCAGCCCTGGGTGTGCATCAGGGCGTGCATCAGCACGGTGCGGACGCCGTTGGCCTCGAGCTTCATTGTGCCCCACAGCTCGGCGGTCTCCAGTGGATCATTGGACCGCGTGACGCTGCGGGCCATCTCGCGGTCCACCCATTGGAAGCCTTCCTTGACCGGCACGCGGTTGAGCAGATAGATGGCTCCTTCAATCGAGTCGGCAAAGCCGTCGATGGAGTAATTGCCCTCCCAATTGTAGTTGTCGTACAGCGGCTTCATGAGATTGCCCAGCGTGGATCTCACGTGTTCGCGATATACGGGGCGTCCGACGGCCATGTCGTAGCAGAGGTAGCCGACGTAGTCGTAACCCCAGCCGTCGCTGAGCTTGCCATTGCCCCCGTCTCGGCGGGTGAGGTGGTTGTACATCATCCCGTCCTCGTTGCAGCCTTTGGCGAGGATCGTGTCGAAGACATGTTTGAGCTTGTCCTGATACTC
>CBFDDG010000374.1:0-5102 GCA_965603505.1 uncultured Phycisphaerae bacterium
GCATCAATCGACAGGCCGGCCCGGACCCAGACGTTGCCCGACGCTGGCAACTGTTCCACACACTCGCCTCCACGCCGCGCACCCCTTCCGGGCTGGCGGCCGGCCAGTGATGGCGGGATGGACTTGAGGGCAAAGGGGACCGTGGACAGCCAGCCCGGAATGTGGATGTGAGCCCTATTCTGCTGGCCGCACAGGCCCTGTAGGCCGTTGTCGGTTATCGGCGCTCAGGTCTTGGTCTGTACGTCGGTCGTGAACGGGAAGCTGGCGAGGACGGCCTTGCCGCCCAGGTAGCGCTCGATGCGCATCAACTCGTTGTACTCGGCCACACGCTCCGAGCGGGAGACGGAGCCGATCTTGACCTGGCCGACGCCTGTCCCGACGGAGAAGTCGGCTTCGAAGGGCATCTCGGTCTCGCCGGAACGGTGCGAGACGATGGCCGTCAAGCCATGCTTCAAAGACAGGTGGATGGTGTCCAGAGTCTCCGTGATCGTCCCGATCTGATTGGCTTTGATCAGAACGCAGTTGGCGACCTCCTTCTCAATGCCGAGCTTCACGCGCTCGGGGTTCGTGGCGAACAGGTCGTCGCCGACGATTTGAATCTTGTTGCCGGTCTTCTGCTTGAGCAGGGCAAACCCATCCCAGTCTTCCTCGTCCAGGCCGTCCTCAATGGAGATGATCGGGTACCGCTGGGTCCATTCCACGAGCAGGTCGACCAGTTCGGCGGAACTGAGCGCCAGGCCGTCTTTGGTCAGGTGGTATTTGCCATCCTTGTGCAGTTCGGAGGCGGCCAGGTCCAGGGCGATCGCGACATCCTCGCCCGGCGTGTGACCGGCCCGCTCCAGCGCCTCCATGATCAGCTTCAGCGGCTCTTCGTTGGATTCGACCGGCGGGGCGTAGCCCCCCTCGTCGCCGACGGTAGTGGGCCAGCCTCTCTCACGAATGATGGTTTTGAGCTCGTGGAACGTCTCGGCCGCCCAGCGGGTGGCCTCGGCGAAGGTGGGGGCCCCGATGGGGACGATCATGTATTCCTGGATGTCGGACGAGCCGACGGCGTGCTTGCCGCCGTTGAGGACATTGATCAGGGGGATGGGCATAGTGTAGGGCTCATTTGCGGGCTTGCCGAAGACCTCGGCGACGTACTCATAGAACTGCAGCCGCCGAGCCACGGCCCCGGCGCGAAGGCAGGCGATGGAGACGGCCAGAATGGCGTTGGCCCCAAGGTGCGACTTGTTGTCGGTTCCGTCGAGTTCGAGCATCTTGCGGTCGATGCCCTGTTGGTCGGTCACATCGAACCCGATCAGTGCCGGAGCGATGATCCCGCTGATATTCCGCACCGCCTTGAGAACGCCCTTGCCGAGGTACCGCTGCGGCTCGTCGTCTCTTAGTTCGACGGCCTCATACTTGCCCGTTGACGCGCCGGAAGGCACCATGGCCGAGACCCGTGTCCAGCGGTCCAGATATACGGTCGCCTCCACTGTAGGGTTGCCACGCGAGTCCAGCAGTTCCTGAGCCGTTATCTGAAAGATTTCCATCATGCTGCCTTTCCATGCCTGTCGAGATCGACTGCGTTTCTGTCGTAGACAACGCGGTAGTGTACCCGATTGGGCTCGGTTGATTAAGAACTATTGACGGTGGAGTGTTCCGGTTCGCCGGTTTTGGGGTGGATCTTGCGAGTGGACCTTTACGCACATGAGATCTGTTCACAGGCGGCTTGTGACTTGCATGCATCGAGTAGGAGTTCATGCCCGACATGGCCGAATGTGGAAAAAAGCTGACACCGACAGGGCGATCTTGGGAAACTCTGGCACAGGGGCTTCGGTTGACTGCGAAGTGGATTCATCCGAACCGGCCCCCCGGAAAACAGGGCGAAAATGCGGTTCTTGGGTCCAAGCGGTGCTGGCGGCGCTGCCGGCGAGCTCGAACGGAGCCGAGGTACGGTCGCTGGCGAGTTATAGGATGTGTGTGGAAAGCCCGGAATTGCGCAAGTGCCTCTGCTGCTTTGAATTACGCCACGATCGAGTGACAGTCCCATAAGAGAATATGAGGAAAATTCAGTAAAATGTGGAGAAGGATATTGACGATGTGGTAAGAAGTGGTAGAATTTCCCTACGATGGTATTTTAAGTGGGATCAACACCATGTTGTTACTAACAGGTGAGTACCAACACGCGGTCGACGGCAAGGGGCGGGTGCTCATCTCGAACAAGCTTCGCAGCCAGATCGACGTTGACAAGCATGGCGCCAACTTCTACCTCGTGCTCGGGGCCAACGGGATTCTGTGCCTGTACCCGGAGAAATACTTCGAGCAGATCGTGCTGTCTGTGGCGCCGTCGGCCACGGCCCCCGACGAGGCGGTTGCGTTCGAGCGAATCAGCTTCGCACTGGCAAGCAAGATCGAACTGGACAACCAGGGCCGGCTGCTCCTCAGCGACAAGCTGCGCAAGCGGGCCGGACTCAAGGAAGATATCACGCTGGTCGGTGTCAGAGATCACATCGAGCTTTGGAACACGGAGGATTGGGAGCAGTACCTCTCGGACCACATGGCCCAGTACCAAAAGCAGATGACCCAGGCACGGCAGTGTGTCATGCAACAGCAAGTGAAGGAATTGTAGCGCTGCGTTGGAGGTACTATGACGGGGATGGACAGTCATTGTCGAATCGTGGGCGAAAGCCTGGCGGGGGAAAGACCGGTGGATGAGCGGACGTACGCCTCCGTGGAGGTCCTCGCGGAGCGGCTGGAGCGGCTCAAGCAAAGCAGCAGCCTCCTTGCCGGTGTCGGATTCTCGCCATATGCCCAGAAGCTGCGGCAGCGTGCCGAAGCGGCAGCGGTGGTTTGAATCGCCCGGATCGCCTCTCAAGTGGAGAATCGCCGCAGGCGCCGGGGGCGAAGTTGGCAGATGCAGCGGTGGATGATGCGGATGTAAAGCATGTTCCGGTTCTTGCGGAACCTTTAGGCGAACAGATAGGCGTCCCTCAGGATGGGGTGATGGTCGATGTGACCATGGGACACGGAGGTCACAGCCTTCTGTTCGGAACGCGGCTGGGCCCGGCAGGGACGCTGGTCGGGTTGGACCTCGACAGCCGGTCGCTGGAGCGGGCCCGGGAACGGTTGGCCGGCGTCGGGTGCAGGGTCTTCCTCGTCAAATCCAATTTCTCCCAGGTCGCCGAACGTCTCGGCGAGCTGGGCATCAGGGAGGTGGATTTCATTCTGGCGGACCTCGGACTCTGCTCGGCGCAGCTCTCAGACCGCGAAATCGGGCTAAGTTTTCGGACGGATATGCCTCTGGACATGAGAATTGACGAAAGCCTGGAGACGACGGCTGCCGATATAGTCAATGAACTCGATGAAAAATCGCTGGCGAACCTGATCTTTCGGTACGGGCAGGATCGCGCCTCCCGGCGGATCGCGCGTTACATCGTTCAGCGGCGCCGGAGCGAGCCAGTCAGGACCACGGGAGAATTGGCCGCGGTCGTGTGCCGTGCGTTGCGCGCGCCGAACAGGGCGTATAAGCCGCGAAAGCATCCGGCGACCCGGACGTTTCAGGCGCTGCGGATTGCCGTCAATCATGAACTGGACAATCTGCAGGAGTTGTTGGCCGCGGCGCCGGGATTGCTGAGAAAGGGCGGCAATCTTGCCGTTATTAGCTACCATAGTCTGGAAGACGGCCTGGTGAAGTGGGACTTCAAGCACAGGCAAAGCGAAGGAGTCTATCACATACGGACGAAGAAGCCCATCACGCCGAGCCGCGAGGAGATCGCCGCCAATAACAGGGCGCGGAGCGCCAAGTTGAGAATCGCACAAAGGACCTGACCTTTCCAGACGCAGGGGCCCCCTGAGTCACGAAGGAACGAATGAAGCGGTAAGAACGGAGTGAAACGATGACGTCAGATGCGAAAATCGGCCTGCTGTTGGGACTTGTCTTCATATTTGTGATTGCCTTTATCATCAATGGTCTGCCCAACCTGAAACCGCAGACGAGCAAAGGCGAACTGCCGACGAACATGGTCCCCCTCCACGACGAGAACTTCGGTGTGGCCGACACGGCCCAGAAGGCGCAGGAGGTGTTCGACTGGAGCCCGCTGATCGATTCGCAGGAGAACGAAGTCGCTGAACCGGTGGAAGCGACGGCCATCGAGCCATCCCAGCCGGTCGTACAGGAGCCGGAACAATCGCAGACGGCAAATGCCCCGGACGTTCGCTTGACGATTCCGTTGCCGAGCATTGAGGCCCTGCTGGAGCATCTGACCAAGGGCATGGAGAGTCAGAAGGAGCAGGCGGCGACCGTCAGCATGGACGTGCCCCAGCCGGTGACGGCCCAGCCAGTCGCCGCAGCCGGGCGGACGAAGCAGGACTCGAAGCCGACCAAGCCCGCCGCGACGAAGCCGGCCCCGAAGATCCACGTGGTTGCGGACGGCGAAAGTCTCGCTTCCGTTGCCAAGAAGGCATACGGGCCGGAGGAAGGCAACAAGCTGGTCAATGTCCAACGCATCTACGAGGCGAATCGGAACATCCTCAAATCCCCCGATGAAGTGAAAGTCGGGCAGAAGCTGGTGATCCCGCCTCTTCCGAAGCCGGCGTCGGGCCCGAAGAAGCCCGAGGAAGTCTTATCCGCGGCCCTATTCAAATTCAGGACCGAATCGGGAGCCAAGCCGGCGCCGGCGGGCGCGCCGTCGAAAAGCCAGGAAGGTCGCTGGTACGTCGTGCAGGACGGCGACAACCTCTGGAAGATCGCTGTCAGCCAGTTGGGCAGCGGGGCCCGGTACGAGGAGATCGCCAAGCTCAACGCGAGGATCCTCAAGAACGGGGACTCGCTCGATGTGGGGATGCGGCTGCGCGTCCCGGCGAAGTGAGCGCGGCTCGTCCGTCTCGCCTTCGGTCCGCAATGGTCTGTGATGATAGGGACATGGGATCTCGCTTGTGTTTCATCATGGTGGTGTTCTTCTTCGCGGCCACATTGATCGTGGCCGTGTACCTGCGTGGGTCCAATCACCGGGTGTTTTATACGCTCAGCCGGTACAAGGTCGAGCAGGGTCGGCTTCAGCAGGAGCTCTGGCAGAAGCAGCTTCGCGTCGAGGGCCTGATCAATCCGGCGTCGATCTCCC
>CBFDDG010000375.1:0-5092 GCA_965603505.1 uncultured Phycisphaerae bacterium
TTCGAGGAGCAATATCCGCTGAATTCAAAGCTGGTGAAGCGGCCGGACGGGACGCTCGACGAGGTCATCTGGCGCGCCGGCTTCGATGACGCCGTTCCGCCCGGCATGTATGCCGCACAGATTCGGAACGTCGTCACACATCTGGACGCGGCTATTCCCTACGCGACGCCCCGCATGGCGAGCGCTCTCGGGGCCCTGGTCCATTACTATCGCACGGGCGACCCCATGGACTTCCGCGCGTACAACGTGGCCTGGGTGGCGGACGTGGACTCGCCGGTCGACACGATCAACGGCTTCATCGAGGTCTACGTCGATTCGCGCGGGCAGAAGGGGGCCTGGGAGAGCGTCGTGTACTTCAACGATCCGGCGAAGATGGAGATGATCCGGCAGTTCGCCGAGCACGCGCAGTGGTTCGAGGACCACATGCCGTACGACCCGCAGTACCGCAAGCCCGAGGTTCGAGGCATCTCGGCCAAGGCGATCCAGGCCGTGATGGAAACGGGCGATTCCGGACCTGTCACTCCCATCGGCATCAACCTGCCGAACGCCGGCGACATTCGCGAGCAATACGGCAGCAAGTCCGTCTCGCTGAGCAACGTGATCGAGGCTTCCGACAAATCCAGTCCGCCGGACGCCCGGCGGGAGTTCTGCTACGATGAGGGAGAATTCCAGCGTTCCGAGAAATGGAAGACGCTGGCGCTCGATCTGGAGGTGAACATGCACGAGGTGATCGGCCACGCCTCGGGCCGCAACTCGGACCAGCTCGAGGCCGATCCTGAGGACATCATCAAGGAATACTATTCCACTCTCGAAGAGGCCCGGGCCGATCTCGTGGCCTTGTGGTTCATCGGTGATCCGAAACTCGTCGAATTGGGGCTCGTTGCCGAGAACGATCGTGAGGAGATCATGCAGACGGCGTATGAGGCCTTTACCCGCGGCGCATTGGCGCAGCTGCGCCGAGTCCGAACCGGCGAGACGCTCGAAGAGGATCACATGCGCAACCGCCAGTTGATCGTGCATTGGCTCATGGAGAACGCCGACGCCATCGAGGTCAAACGCCGGGACGGCAAGACCTATTACGTCGTCACGGACATCACGGCGTGGAAGCAGGGCGTCGGCCGACTCCTGATGGAAGTGCAGCGGATCAAATCGGAGGGTGACCGCCCGGGGGCCGAAGAGATCATGGAGAGGTATGCCATCCGGATCGATCCGAAGCTGCGAGACGAAGTGGTGGCCCGTTTCGACCGGCTGAACCTTCCTTCCTACACAGGCTTCGTGATGCCGAAGGTGACGCCTGTCACGGACCGGGCGGGCGGCATTACGGACGTGCGGATCTCATATCCGATGGACATCGAGACCCAGATGCTCGAATGGTCCGGCCGACGCTGAGGATTGAGAAAGGACCGTTGATGACGGATTGCCGGTGTGCTAAGCCCGTCCGGAAACGAAAGGGGAGCTATGAAGGTTGAGAAGAGCGCAGACATCGCAAAGAAACCGGTGAATATCGAGGGAGCCAAAGGGGTCGGGATGCGCGTGCTGATCTCGAAGGATGACGGGGCGCCGACCTTCGCCATGCGGATGTTCGAGATCGAGCCCGGCGGCAACACGCCTTTGCACCTTCATCCCCACGAGCACGAGGTCTTTGTCCTCGGCGGCGCAGGTGTCTTCGTTCACGAGGGGCTGAATCATCCCATTGGGCCGGACGACGTGGTCTTCGTTCCGGGCGGCCATGAGCACTGCTTCAGAAACACCGGCGACGCGACCCTGCGATTCCTCTGCCTCGTCCCGCTGTCCGGTGCTTGAGGCCGACGGATACCGGCCCGCGCCGCCATGCGTCGGCGCAGGGTGTGCCGTGTACATCGGGCCTGCGGATTGCAGCGGAAGGCATTCATGAGCCCCGATGAACCTTGCACCACCACGATAGAAAGCATGAACGCACCGATGGTTGACCGGTACGCCAACAGCCGGTACTATACCGGTTTTTGGAATAGGAGCACGTAGATGACGAACGTAACACTGATTACCGGGGACGGCATCGGGCCGGAGATCGCCGAGGCGGCCAGACGGTGCATCGATGCGACCGGGGCGGCGATCCAGTGGGATATCGCCGAGGCGGGAACGGATGTCATGGAGCGGCTGGGCACGCCGTTGCCGGAGGCGACGGTCGAATCGATCAAGAAGAACGGCGTGGCGCTCAAGGCGCCGATCACGACGCCCGTGGGAACGGGGTTTCGCAGTATCAATGTCCATCTGAGGCAGAGCCTGGACCTGTACGCCTGCCTGCGGCCCTGCAAGAGCTACGAGGGCGTCCGCAGCAAGTATGAGAATATCGACCTCGTCGTCGTGCGGGAGAACACGGAGGACCTGTACGCCGGCATCGAGTTCCAGAAGGGCGAGGGCGAGACGCTCGAACTGATCGACTGGCTGAACAAGCACAGCGAGCGGCGGATCGGCGTTGATGCGGGCGTCAGCATCAAGCCAATCTCGGTCGCCGCGACGGACCGGATCGTACGGTTTGCCTTCGAGTACGCCCGCAAGATGGGCCGGCGGAAGGTCACCAGCGTGCACAAGGCCAATATCATGAAGTTCTCCGACGGCCTGTGGCTGGAGGTCAGCCGGGAGGTCGCGAAGGACTACCCGGATATCGAGTTCGAGGACCGCATCGTCGACAATATGTGCATGCAGCTCGTGCAGAAGCCGGAGTTGTACGATGTGATCGTATTACCGAATTTGTATGGTGACATCCTCAGTGACTTGTGTGCGGGCTTGGTCGGCGGATTGGGCGTCGCGCCGGGTGCGAACATCGGCGAGAAGGGGGCCGTCTTCGAGGCGACGCATGGCAGCGCGCCGAAGTACAAGGGACTCAACAAGGTCAATCCGACGGCGCTGATCCTCAGCGGCGTCCTGATGCTGCGGCATCTCGGCATGATGAACGAGGCGGACAAGCTGGAGAACGCCGTCGCGGCCGTCATCGCGGAGGGCGACAAAGTCACGTACGACATGAAAGCCGACCGCAACGACCCCACGGCCGTCGGAACCAGTGGGATGGCGGACGCCATCATTGCCAAGATTAAAGCGTAGCTCGGCAGCATCCGGGGAAGGAGGCTCGCATGGCGAAGAGAGTGCTTGTGCCGATTGCCGATGGGTGTGAAGAGATCGAGGCGGTTTGCCTGATCGATACGCTGCGACGGGCCGGCGCGGAGGTTACCGTCGCATCGGTCGACGGGCTCCAGGTCACTGCCAGTCGGGGCGTGAAGATCGTGGCGGACACCGGGATCGGGGATTGCGCGGGGCAGACGTATGACTGCATTGCCCTTCCCGGGGGCATGCCGGGGGCGGAGCACCTGCGTGATTCAGCCGAGTTGGTCGGGATGCTGAAGAAGCAGAAGCAGTCCGGCCGGCTCTATGGCGCCATCTGTGCCTCGCCGGCGGTGGCCCTGCAACCACACGGCCTGCTCGACGGGGTCAGGGCTACCTGCTATCCCTCGATGCGGAACACGCTCGATCCGGCCTATGCCTGCGACGAGCGGGTCGTCGTTGACGGCCATTGCGTGACAAGCCAGGGCCCGGGCATGGCCATCGAATTCGCCCTGAAACTGGTCGAGCTGCTCTTTGACGCGAAGAAGGCCAAAGAGGTCGGCGATCCGATGCTGGTCAAGATTCGAGCCATACGATCTGTCTGAATCTGATCTCTGCACGGGGAAGAACTCCATAGGCTGCCGCGCCCACGTAGCCCGCCCAATTCCCATTCTGACATCCCGGCCCTATTCGGCGGTCGCGCTCAAGCATCTCGATTGTCCCGACAACGTCAAGGCCACCTGTTACCCATCCTTCCAGAACCGCTTGGACCCTAAGCATCTGTCCGCCGGCCCTGTTATGGCTTGACCGGTCGGGGGGTCCAATCCTGAAGCAGAGGCTGGGGTGCCTTTCTTCCGTCAGACCTGCCGGGCACGCCTCCGTATGGGTGGAACTCGATTCTTCCTTTGAGTTCGTCGCGATTGAGGACCCCTTCGCCGATCAGCCAGCCGGTGTCCTCCGTGATTCGAAGGCCATCTTCTATGCGACCGATCAACAGGGTAAAGTAGAAACCGCCTCCCAAATCGTAGAAATCGCGGACGGGGATCGATTCGCCGCGATCCGAATAGGTCGCATGCAAACGGTCGTCGCGTCGCTCAATACGCAGGCGTACCGGACGAGGGCCGGTGGCACAGGTCCATTCCCACCCGCCGGCAAGATCCACCTTGCTCCGTTGGGCTTCCCAAGGTTGCTCACAGAGCCGGTCGCGGTTGGTTATCGCCAGAGTTCCCCTCAGCACGTCCCCGTGGACATGCCCGTCGAATCTCATCTCGAACTCACCGTAGCTTATGCGCTCTGGCCGACACCACGCTCTCACATGGTCGCCCCATAGGTCCACGAAGACGTGTCCCGTGAGATCGGCCTGTCCAGAAAGTCGAAATGTCCCCCTGACTTCGGACAGACGCTGATGGAGGACCAGTTCACAGTCTTGCGGCCCCTCGGCCATGTCGATCTTCCCCCGCCAGACGCCGGCGACCTGAGCGGGGACGACCCACATCATGATCCGGTCGTCCGTGCCGGAAGGACTCTCGTTGCCGGTATAATCGGGCACGCGAGGATTGCGTTTGAACGGGCTAGCCATCGTGCCCCACATCCCGAGGAAGACGGTGCGCACCGTCAGCGCCTTGTCCGGCTGCCACTCGCCCATGCCGAATTGGTGTGAAACGATGCGTGCGCCGGGCTTGAGATCGCTCAAGAGCCTGGGGCGGAGCTTGATATTCGGCTCATGGCCCAGAAAGAGCGTGACGACGCTCGCTTGCCGAAAGTCGGTCGTGAACAGATCGCCCTGAATGAACTCGACCTGATTGGCCACGCCCATCTTGTTTGCATTCTGCCGACTTTCCTGAATGCGTCGGCCATCGATCTCAATCCCCACCGCGCGCTGAGCGCCGAAGTCGCGGACTGCGGCAAGCACGATCCGTCCGTCGCCCGAGCCGAGATCGTACACGATGTCGTCCTTTCCAACGCCCGCCATCCAGAGCATGTCCCCAACGGCGTCGCTTCGCGTCGCCACGTA
>CBFDDG010000376.1:0-5090 GCA_965603505.1 uncultured Phycisphaerae bacterium
TCCGGCTGCGTCGGGTCTGCACCGCTCGTGACGGGTTTCGCGTCAGTGCGATTTGGATCGAAGGCGACGAGATAGGGGGCGCAGCCCTGAAGGCAGGGCGAGACCTCGACGCCCGCGTCGCGGAGTTCCTGGTAGTATCGATCGAAGTCCCAGCCCCAGCCCGGACCGCTGACCCAACTCGGGCTCCAGGCAATCTCGTGATCGGGATAGCCCTTGTACGTGGTCGAATTGTTCCCTTCGTCCCATTGCCAGTTGTGGTACTCGCGGAGGAAGCCGCAGGCCGCGATGCGCTCGATTGGATCGTCCACGAAGCCGTTGGTCCCCACGAAAGAGTCCATCAATGGCCGCTGGGGCTGGCTTGGCTCCGGCGGCCGAGGGCGTGTCCCGCGGGCCGTTCCGTAGAGAATGACCTCCGCCACCTGTGCGGAGGGGCTGGCGAAGGTCAGGCGAAGATAACGCGTCGTGACGGCTACTCTGTGCGAGGTCCATTGCCGGTACTTCTTCAGATCATCGACGAACAGCGTCTTCCACGTGTCTGTGACCCGATAGTCGACGGTGAAACTCGCTTGGTCTTCGACGTCGAAGTAGCAGACGTCGGTGATCTCATGCTCCACGCCGAGATCGACGACCACGGAGATCGGGTAGTACAGGCCGGCATTCATCCAGCCATTGGAGTACGACGTCTTGGGTTGCTGGGCGGCACCGCGTCGCGGATCGCCGGCCAGGTCCTGCTCGTCCACCAGTTCCGTCGCCGGCCGTTGGCCCGAAAGGTTAATCAGCATGTCCGCATTCAGCGCGATGCGTTCCGCGGCTGGGGCTTGCATCAGCCATCCGCCCAGTACAATCCAGGCGGCCAGGCAGGCGGAAACTATCGGCCGGGCCGAGGGGCGAATTGCCATCGGGTCAGTCATACGTGAAGTTCCTTATCGTGCGGTCAGGTTTATCGCCTCCGTGGTTGCGAACGGCGAAGCGCTTTGAATCCGTTACGTCTCGGAGTATACCGCAAGGCCGGCAGAGCGTCCACGCCGCAGTGGAGCTGGCACAAGGCACGGGGCTCTCACGCAGGTCCGCGGCCATTGGCCTCATGCGTTTCTCGTTAGAAGAACGGTTCGGGGCCTGTCACATTCTTGCGTCGCAGGCGGCATGACAAATATCAGCGAATATTTGCTTGACATTGGTTCGTGCACGAACTATATTCATTCCGGGTGTGATTGGATCGGTGTTTAAGGTGGCTCATGGTTGATATCGGCGGCATCGTAGGGCAAATCGCCAGAATCAGAGAAAAGGCCAATGCCCTGGTTGAAAACGAGCTGAAGGGTCGAGGGATCAAGGGGATTGTCCCGGCCCACGGACCCGTGCTGGTCTTTCTCTTGCAGCAGCGCGAGCCCGTTCCGATCCGGGCCGTGGTCGAGAGTGTGCGCCGGGTCAAATCGACCGTGACGGTGACGATCCGTACCCTCGAAAAACACGGCTACCTGCGCAAGCTCCCGTGTGAAACGGATGCTCGCATCACGTATGTGGAGTTGACTGCCAAGGGCCGCAGGCTCCAGAAGGACTTTGAGGAGATTTCCCGGACGTTGCGGAGCAAGCTCTATGGAGACATGAGCGAAAAGGATCGCGAGCGGCTGATCAAGCAGTTGGACGAGATCGAGGAGAACCTGAGCGAGTAGTTTTTTTGTGCCTATAGTTCGTAGGCGAACCAAATGTCTACTTTTGAAGGGAGCACAACCATGCCGAGCACGTCGAATCCAGTGAACGCCGTCACCGATTTTCTGATCGAGAGCCAGGTCCAGTATCTCGCCACGATTGGCTTGGACGACAAGCCCAAGGTTCGCCCTTTCCAGTTCATGCTGGAAGAGGGGGGGAGGCTCTATTTCTGCACGTCCAACCAGAAGCCTGTGTTCAAGGAAATGCAGCAGCATCCGTACGTCGAGTTCTGCGCATCCGGAGAGAACTACTCCTGGTTTCGTCTGAGCGGTAGGGTCGTATTCTCAAAGGATCTCGCGCTCAGAGCCAGAATCCAGGAGGCGAGTCCCCTCGTCAAATCGATCTACCAGACTCCGGATAACCCGGCCTTCGAGATCTTCTATTTGGATGACGCCGTGGCGACGATCGCCGATTTCAGCGGCAATCCGCCCCGAACGTTCCATCTTTGATTCAAGGAGATGATCTCATGGCCGGACGCGTCTTCATCGTGGACGATCCGTTTGAGCCGGCGCTCGATCAGACCGAGCGGAATTGTCTGCATCCATCGAAGGATCGGAAGCCGCCCAAAGAGGTGCGGGTTTATTCACTGAGTAACACGAAGGGTATACTTGAAGGAAAAAGGAGACAGACTATGAACAGGGTGACGTTCGTTTCAGTGCTGATTGTTGTGATTGTCTTGGTCGCGGGCGTGCAAGGCGGGGATTGCCCGCGTTTTCGCGGGCCGGCGGGCGACGGCGTGTTTCCTGAGGCCGGATTGCTGAAGCAGTGGCCCGAAGGCGGACCAAAGCTCGCCTGGACCGCCGAGGGACTCGGCCAGGGGTACTCGTCGGCCACGGTCGTGAAGGGCACCATCTATATCACCGGAATGGATGACCAGAAGCAGGGATACCTGTTCGCCTTCGGCCTGGATGGCTCGGCGAAATGGAAGGCACCGTATGGTCCGGAACTGGAGAAGCGTGGTCCGGCCGTGGCTGGCACTCGCGGCACGCCCACCGTCGACGGCGACCGGATATTCCTGAAGACGGGCTTTGCCAAGCTGATCGTTCTCGATGCGGGTGACGGCCGCGTGTTGAAATCGGTCGATCTTCTGGAGCAGTTCGGCGCCGAGCAGGCCCGATTCGGTTTTGCCGAATCCGTGCTCGTCGACGGCAACAGAGCGATCTGCGCGCCGGGGGGGCCCGATGCGTCGCTCGTTGCCCTGGACAGGGACACGGGCGAGGTCCTTTGGCAGACCAAGGGTCTCAGTCAGCCCACGGGTTACTGCTCGGCCAGACTCGTTCGGCACGGCGGCCGGCCGCTCGTCCTGACCATGCTGGCCGGCGGCGTCGTTGCCGTCGATGCGGGCAGCGGCGCAGTACTCTGGCAGCACGAATACCCGCACCGCGCCGGCGTCCAGCCCAATCCGCCACTCTATAATGATGGGATGGTCTACGTCTGCTCGGGCATGGGGACGGGCGGCGCCATGTTATCTCTGGCCGAGAACGATCCTGGCGCGGCGCCGAAATGGGCGGATAAGACGCTGGATTGCCAGATGCAGGGCACCGTCCTGCTCGACGGCTGCATTTACGGAACGGCTCAGAGCGCCAACAAGGGTCTTGTCTGCCTGGACTGGAAGACGGGCGAGGTGCTGTGGAACGCCTCTGAGATCAAGCAGGGCGTGGTGATTGCCGCCGATGGTATGCTCTATGTCTACGGCGTAGATGGCACAATGCACTTGGTCAAGCCCGGCCGCGAGGCGTTCACGGAGGTGAGCCGGTTCCCTGTCTCCGGCGGGACCGCCGAGCACTGGGCCCATCCGACCATCGCCAACGGGCGACTGTACGTCCGCCACGGCGACGCGCTGATGGCCTACGACATCAAGGGCGCGAAAGCTGCCGACTGAGGCGCCTCCTGCGGCGCGCGGCCATTGTCCGATGGCGGAGAACTCCGTGGCGGCCAGTCCGTACGGTCTGGTGGGCGTCTGCCCGTTGTGCCCAGAGGTCTCGTCGGCCTGACTCAGGGCCGATTTAATGATGGGGTATATCTGTTTCCAGGTAGGGAAGGGCTTGGCATAACGCCGGAGAGAACGTACAATGCCGGAGGTGATTAAGATCGGCGGTATGGCCTACCCGGCAAAGAGAAGGGACCTACGTGAGGACCCTCTGCCATATTCGGGCCAAGTCGCCTCGAGAGGAGGATAAGGAATGCTGCGTGATGTGATCCGCCTGGGTGTGCTGGTATTCATGGTCGCATGGGCGGTGGTCCCTGTCAGATCGGCGTCGATTCCGATTGAGAACGGCTCGTTCGAGGGGCCGTGGGTGGACCCGAACGGCTTTCCGGCCGTGCCCTTCGTGGACCAGTGGATAGAGGTCGATCTGGACATCGAGGGGAGCACCAACACGGGGGTGTTCGCCAATACGCCGGCGGAGAGTCCGGACCATGTCGTGAATGCAGACGGCAATCAGTTGGCGTTCCTGGGATCAGAGCAGGGCAACGCTCTGGAGCAGGACCTGACGGCGACCTATCGTGTGGGTTGTGACTATCGAATGACGGTGGGCGTGGGGATCTCCGGACGCTTCCCGCCTTGGGCGGAGGCGCCGGTCGATACGATTGAGTTGGTTCTGTACTATCGCGATGACGCCAATTCGGTGGACATCGTGCGGCAGACGGTTGAGGCAACAGGCCGGACCATGACGCACCTGGATGACCTCTCGGTGTGCCTGCCGACCGTGCAGCCCGGCGACGCCTGGGCGGGCAAGAGCATTGGAGTAGCGATCCGTGCGGCCGGTGCCCCCGGCGGGTTCTGGGACCTCGACAACGTCCGCCTCATGGAGTTGCTGCCTGTGTCCGTGCCGTTCGAGAACGCCTCGTTCGAGGCGCCGGTCGTGGACCCGAATGGTTTTGGCGCTGTACCCTTCGTGGATCAGTGGACAGAGGTGGATCTGGACGCCGAGGGTAGCACCAACACCGGCGTGTTCGCCAACACGCCGGCGGAGAGCCCGGACCACGTCATCAATGCGGACGGCAGTCAGTTGGCGTTCCTGGGCTCTGCACGCGGCAACGCACTGGAGCAGGACCTGACGGTTCCGTACAGGCCGGGCTGCGATTATCGATTGACGGTAGCCGTGGGGATCTCCGGCAAATTTCCGCCGTTCGCGGAGGCGCCGGTCGATACGCTGGAGTTGGCTCTGTATTATCGCGACGACGCCAATTCGGTGGACATCGTGCGGCAGACGGTCGAGGCGACGGGCCGGACCATGACGCACCTGGATGACTTCTCGGTGTGCCTGCCGACGGTGGGGCTCGGTGACGTCTGGGCAGGCAAAAACATTGGGATCGCTATCCGTGCGGCCGGGGCCCCCGGCGGGTTCTGGGACCTGGACAACGTCCGCCTGACGGAGTTG
>CBFDDG010000377.1:0-5086 GCA_965603505.1 uncultured Phycisphaerae bacterium
AAGAATGGCGAGCGGGGACGCTCGCCCTACAAAGTTCCGAGGCGATGCTGTGATCTTGGTAGATGTCGAACAGCATCGGTTGCGCGTGCGGGGGCGGAGCAAAGGACAGCCTGCTCAACATTGCCGGTCGCGTGGGGCCCAGGCCGTCGCAGGCCCCGACGTGAACGAGGTTCTGCAATTCCGGCCTGCGAAATCTCACGCGCTTGCGCAGGTCGTCGAGATCCTCGAACTTCGCGGTCCCTCTCTGCTCGATGATCGCCCGGGCCGTGTTGCCGCTCAATCCTTTTACGATATTCAATCCGGCCCGCAAGGCGCCCTTTTGCAGGCTCCATTCGATCCCGCTCTGGTTCACGTGCGGCGGCAGGACCGTGATCCCGTGCCGTTTCGCGTCCCAGACGTACACCCGCAGCGGATACATTCCCTGGTGATTGTTGAGCAGGGAGCAGTAGAACTGGTGCGGGTAGCGGGCCTTCAGCCAAGCCGTCTGCCAAGCGATATTGGCGTACACCGTCGCGTGCGCCTTGCAGTAGGAATAGGCGGCGAAACGCAGGACCTCGTCCCAGATGGCCTCTGCGGTTTCGCGGTCGAGGCCCACCTGCACCGCTCGTACGCGGACGAAATCGACGTACTGCGCCTGCACGCGTGCGGCGGAGACCTTCTTCGAGACCTCGGACCGGAAGCGATCCGCATCGCCGACCGTGTAGCCGGCCACCTCCACCGCGATTCGCATGACGTCTTCCTGGTACAGCATTACGCCGTGCGTGTCGCCGAGCAGCTTCTCGATCTTCGGATGCAGATACTCAAAGGGCTTTCCGTTGACGTGCCGCTCGATGAACTCGTTCTTCATGCCGCCCGAGGCCGGCCCGGGCCGAATCAATGACAGGGCAATCGCCAGGTCCTTCTTGCTCCTGACCTTCAACCCGCGCAGAAGCTGTCGCATGCCGGGCGATTCGCTCTGGAACACGCCGAAACTGTCGCCGGTACTCAGCATCCGGGCCGTCTTGGCGTCGTCCGGATCGAAGGTCAAATCGCCGTTTCCGTTCGGCCCCGTGTTGACGAGTTGAACCGCTTCATTCACCGTGGACAGGGCGCGATTGCCCAGCAGGTCGATCTTCACCAGGCCGACCGCCTCGGCCCCGTCCTTGTCGTATTGCGTGATGATGACACCCTTGTTCGCACGCTCCAGAGGGGCGATCTCGCATACCGGGTACGGCGTGACGACAATCCCGCCGCAGTGCACGCCTAAGTGCCGGGGGATCCCCACCAGCTTCTGCGCCAGCCGGTAGATCGGCGAGGTCTTTTTGATTTTTCCATCCCGGGCTAACTGCTTGATCTGCACGGGCTCCAGGCCCAGCGCTCGGCCGACGTCGCGAATCGCACTGCGAAGCCGGTAGCGATTGATGTTGGCGACCATGGCGACTCGCTCAAAGCCCCAGTGCTCGTAGCAGAACCGGATGACCTCGTCGCGCCTTCGCCAGCAGAGGTCGATGTCGATGTCGGGACAATCCGTCCGCCCTGGGTTCATGAAGCGTTCGAAGTAGAGGTGGTTCTCCATCGGACAGACGCGGGTGAATCCCAGCACGTGCGCGAGCAGGGAGCCGGCGGCGGAGCCCCGCACCTCGACCGGGATGCCCTGCCGCTTGGCGAAGCCGACGATCTCGTGCACGACGAGGAAGTAGTCGCTGAAGCCGTTCTTCCTGACCGTGGCTAACTCGTGCTCCAGCCGCTTGATCACTGCATGACCGGCGGGATGGTACTTCCGGGCCAGACCCAGGTGACAGAGCCGGGCCAGCTCCCGGTCGCTGGTCATTCCTTTATCGAGCTTGATTTGAGGGAGAATCGCTCGGCCGCTCAGCAGCCGGAAGGTACATCGCTCGACGAGCCGATCCGCATTCGCCAGCGCCCTGGGGTCGTGCCGGAACCTTCGCTCCATCTGTTTAGCGGGAATCAGGGTGCTGGGGTCGTGATGATCCTGGGGCCCCCCGCCGGCCACGCTCAGTTGTCGGATTCTCGCCAGGAGCCTGGCGATTTCCAGGTCGTCGTTCTCCAGCCAGTTGACGCCAGTCCATGCGATCGGCTCCACGCCGTCGGCGATAAGGTCTTCCGCTTCCCTCGCATCCCGGCAGCCGGCAAACAGGGAATCTCGCGCGAGACATCCCTTCAATCTCTCCAGCAATCGCTGCTGCGAGCAAATGCAGATCACGCCCCTGCTATCCGCGTGCAACTGCCGGACGAGGTCGAAATCCGGCATCAGGTTCCGCGCGGTGGTGATTCGGCACAGGTTTCTGTATCCCCTCTCGTTCTCGGCGAGCAGGATCGCCCTCTGATGGTCGGTCAGGATTTCCACGCCGACGATGGCCCGGACATCCGTCTCCTCCGCTGCCCGGCACAGATCCACCGCGCCCGACATGGAGTTGACATCCGCCAGGGCCACCGCGCCATAGCCGTACTCGGCCACCTTTTGCACCCACCGTGACACCGAGACGGTTCCCCTCAGCAGGCTATAAAAACTCCGGCATGTCAACGCCGCAACGCGCATACAGTCTTCGTCCGAACAGAGGATCATAAATACCCGTTCAGTCACCCCGGACGCCTTGCCTGCGCTTGCGCAGACATATTGCATCCGCCGGCTCGCGCATGATTACGCCCGCGTATGTTTACGCCGGCGCAAGCATGGCGCCCGGCCTTTGCCAATGCATGTTTTCTGGTTCACCCGGTTTTTGCATACTTGTTGCCTCTTGGGGGCTCTGCCCCCACACCTCCGGCATTTGTCGCATTGGCCGATAGCATGAGAAATGCTGGCGATCTGCTCCTTGCTGCCGACGGCCATGGCAGGCAGTCTGGATTCGCTGCTGTGGAGGATAGGGTCCTGCCGGCAAGCACTCCGAACGCCGCAGCGGTCCGGCGGCGTCGCCTTGCTCGTGAGCCATGCTGCTGGCGAAAAGCGCAAAATGCCAGGGGGCGGGGACAGAGTCCCCGGCTCCTCGGGACTGCTCTACCCGAAAGTACGCAAAAACCGCATGAGCATGTCTTTCCCTTTGGTCAAGCATGTCCATGCAGACGAGGACATCGCACTCGGCCGTCCTGAGAGCATATGGCCTTGGGCCTCGTCAGTCTGTGTGAGCACGCAGGGGTGGACATCTGTCCATCCATCCCGAGCGTCGCGAGGAGACAACCGACGCGCACACATTCCGCGCAACGCCGGTGTTGTGGGCCCTCGCGATTACGAAACGGTCAATATCCTTTATTCACTTATGGCGACTCTTGCCAGGTTGGGATAGGTTTTCAATAGTCCCTCCGGTACGAGCTGCTTTTGGCCGCTGACCAGCGCCTTCAGTTCGATGGCGTTGGCCAGCTCGGCCCCCCGAAAATGATTGTTCGCGATTACCGTCAGCGACTCGAAGGCCTTGCCCAGGCGGTCGAGCCGTTCCTTGATGGCGGCCAGTTCCTTTTCGTCGTAGAAGTAGTCGTAGGTCGCATCGCGTCCGGCCTTGCTGAACCACTTCTCCACGTTGCGGCCGTGCATGCGGAAATAGCCGTGCTTGCCAACCGTACACTGTTGCAGGTCGAACGATTGTCGCGAGGTCGGGTAGTCCAGGTTGCAGACGGTGACGCCGAGCCCCTGCAGAAAGTCCAACGCCTCCGGTTTCTCCCACGATTTATGACGCACCTCCACGGTCGGGTGGAAAGCGTCCTGGAAATGGTGAACGATTTTCCCTAAGTGCTCCCGGCTCGCGGGCGTATCCGCGAAATCGTATCGGAACTGAACCAGAAGATGCTTCAGCTTCCCGGCCTCCAGGAACGGTGCAAAACCCTCATGGAACTGCTTCACGATCGCCGGATCGATCTTACCCTCGTGTGTGAAGCTCTTGTGCAGCTTGGCCGTGAAGAAGAACCCCGGCCGGTCCGACGTCCGCTCCAGCCACGACTTCGTCGTCCTCGCGAACGGCGGCCGGTAGAACGAGCTGTTAATTTCGATGCAATCGACGAACTCGCTGACGTAAACGAGTTTATCCGCCTTGCGGTCCGTATAGACGATCCCCTCCCAGTCCGCGTAGGACCACCCTGCTATGCCGATATACATAGGACAAACCATCGTAGATCACCCTTATTTGATGCTTGTCCGGATACAGCCGACCACCTTGCCGAGAATGCGAACGTTCTTATCGAACTGCCGGATGTATCTCGTCTTATACCGGGCCCGCCGGTTGGCCGGCTTCAGGGCGATCCGGTCCTTCTGAAGGAAGACCCTCTTGACGGTCGCCTCGTCGTCGAGCAGGACGATGGCGATCTGCCCGCTTTCGATGGTCGAGCCGGCCTTGACCATGACGTAATCGCCGTCCATGATCCCCTCATCGACCATACTGTCGCCGGCGACCCGCAGCAGAAAAGTCCCCTTCGTCCGGCGAAACAGCTTCTCGACGTTGACATAGCCTTCGATATTCTCCTCGGCTAAGATCGGGGTCCCCGCCGCCACTTGGCCGACGATGGGAAGGCCGTTCGTTTCGCTTCGCTGCCGCTCGTACTTCGGCGATAGCCGCAGCCCCCGGTGCCCGCCCGCGTCCACCAAATAGCCCTTCTTCCGGAGATAGCCGACGAGCTGATAGGCCGCGTTCTGGGCCAGCCCGAAGTGGTCCGCGATCTCCCGCTGGCTCGGCGGGTCGTTCTGCTCCAACTGCCCCGCCACGAACTCCAGCACCTGCTGCTGCTTCGGCGTCAATGGTTCCATCGTCCATACCTTCAATCACTTGTTTTCCAGAATATATGGTCGTTTGACCATTCTGTCAACAGAAATCTTCCGATTTTTTTATCAATTCGACAGGAAAAAGCAACCCCCACGAAATATCCTACTAACCCAGTGGGATTCGCAAAATTCGTGCAACACTTCAGAACCCAAAATGCCCGCGGAGAGAACTTTTTTTACTCCTGTCGCCACAAGCAGTTACGTCGATCGGCCATGCCGGCGGACCCCGAATTTTCGCGACATTCGTGCAACTTCGCCCATTAAGGGGTGCGCAATTTGGTTTGTGTGAGTCCAGATTGAGAGAAAGGAGCGGAGGACGGAAGACAGACGACAGAGGACGGA
>CBFDDG010000378.1:0-5077 GCA_965603505.1 uncultured Phycisphaerae bacterium
GTTCACCTCGTCGATGAGCTTTTGGTCCACGCGCGGGTCATTCGTATCCGCAATCACCTGCTCGTCGCCGCTTTCGACCGCGGCCTGCATGAGCCTGGCCATGAGCTCACGGTACTCGTCGTCCGGCAGCTCCCGGAGTTTGTCGCGCGCCTGGGCGAACACTTCATCGAGAATCGCGGCCTTGCCGGCCAGGTACTCCTTTGCCGCCGCCATGCGCGCCACGGCCAGCCGCTGCGATTTCTCGTTTTCGCCGGCTTGGCTCGCCATCTCCTGAGTCTGTTCCTTGAACCGCGCCATCTCCTCATCGAGCTTCGCCCGCTCGGCGGCCTCCCGTTCCTCGGCCTGTTTGCGAATCTTGTCGGCCTCCGCCCCGGCGTCGGACAAGATCTTATCGATTACCTGTTCCGCTTGCATCTGCACCATCCCGTCATAAAGGATCCGCGTTTCGTCGGCATCACGCCCTACACACCTGCGGCCACCGCCTCGGGGAACTTGATGGCGAACCAGAGAAGGAACAGTGTGACGAGCAGACCCAGAATGGCGTAGATCTCCACCATGACGGCGTACACAACGCCGGCTTTGAAGGCCATTTCCGGCCTCTTGGCCGCCATCAGAATACCCCCGGCCGAGGTCTTGCCCTGCTGAACCGCGCTGAACAAGCCCGCGATCCCGACGGGCAGACAGGCGGCCAGCACCTGCAGGCCGAGCCATGTGTTGATATCCTCCGACAGACCCCCGGCGAAGATGTTCAACTGCAGCATGACGATAAAGGCCCCGAGGAAACCGTAGAAGCCCTGCGTCCCCGGCAGCACGACCATGATGAACATCTGCCCATACCGCTCGGGCTTCTCACTCAGCACGCCCGTGGCCGCCCTCGCGGCGATGCTGATCCCGTACGCCGAGCCGATACCGCCCAGGAAAGCCGCCAATCCCGCACCCAACAACGCCAATGCCATTCCAAGAGTCATGCTGTCAGCCTACCTTTCTGAGAACCTACTTTCCTGTCTTCTCGATATAGATATGCTCAAATTCTTTTGCCAAAGGGGTAAACTCCCTGCCGCCGGACACGAGGAATTTCGGGAAGAACTCCACGTACTGTAACCGCAGGGTGTGAACGAATGCACTGAGGATCGCGAGCACCAGGTTGAACACGTGGCCTCCGATGAAGATCAACACGGCGATCAGCGGGCCGATCCAGGGGATATCAGCCGAAACCTGCGCCATCACGTTGATCGCCATGGCCAGACCGGCGCCGACCATGCCGAGCGCCATCAGCCGCAGGTAGCTGAGCACGTCGCCCAGATAGAACACGCTGCTGAAGACGTTGTAGAATCCCATCCCGAGCCGGGCGCCGATCCCGCCCTCGCGATGACTCAAGAGAAAGATCGCCAGCGCCGCCAAGAGGGCCAGGTAGCCGAAGACTTTGCCAATGGCCGCCGGGATGACATTCGCCGCACCCAGGCCAAACAGGACCAGGGAATTGAGCAGCACGAGCCAGTCCAACTGGTCGAATGCCGCCGCCATGTAATCCTTGCGACGCATGTTGTGTACGAGTGCGATAATCAACCCGCTGATGAGCTGGATGTATCCCAGCCCGATCGCTGCGCCGAAAAAGATCAACGGAAACTTGAATGGATCGAACGCCAAAGCCAGGCTGGCATCCCTGTGAAGGACGAACTTCTGGATGGCGTCTCCAAACCAGCCGCCGGTCAGTGCGCCGACCACAACGGTAGCCACGGCACATAGGGCGAGCATCAGGAGCAGTTTCTTGTCACCCTGCATCTTCTTGATAAACAGGGCCAGGATGCCGAGCATCAGGAGCCCGTATCCGGCGTCGGCGATGCACATACCGAAGAAGATCGCGAAGAACGGCGCCAGGTAAGGCGTCGGATCCACGCTGATGTGATGCGGCATGCCGTACAGACGCGTCACAACCTCGAACGGTTTGACGAGTTGTGAATTCTCGATATCGACGGGGACCTCCTCGTCCGCCGCCGGCTTCACCTTCCCCACGCTGGCGGCACTGAATCGTCCCACGATTTCTTCCAGGCGACCGTAATCGTGCTTCCGGCACCAACCTTCGAGGATCATTGCCTGCTCGGTGGCGGGGACATTGTCGCGCGTCTTTTCCCGCGCCAGCACGTTCCGGTAGTGGTCGTGCAGGATCTGCAGCTTCAGTAGGTTTTGGGCCAATGTCGCCGCCGCTTCCTCATGCTCCTCCAATTGCCTTTGCGCTTCGCCCAGCTTCTTCTTGTACTCGCGAATCAGCTCGGCGACCGTGCCTGTCAACGGCTCGAAACTGACGATCTCAAATTCGTACGAACGGAGCAGCTTCTGGACCTGCTCGGCATTCTCCCGCAACGTAACGGCCAGGACCGCCTCCCTCGTGCCGGCCGTGCCCACGACCTGGATCGCGCCCCCCGCGTCCGCCAACTGCTCCTGGAACTCCTCGAAGTGCTGCGTCGGGACGAGACCCGCCCAGCAGATGCCCGTGTGAAGCTGGCGAATCTCCTCCACCGGCGTCTCCAGAGGCGCCCAGGGCTGCAGCATATCCAGAGTGGTCCGGAAGTGTTCGATCTCGGCCCGGGTCTTTTCCATGGCCGTCTGCACGTGCTCGGTCTGATCGACAACCTCCAGGACCTGAGCGTCCGTGGTAATTTCCTCATAGGACTGCCGATTCACGACTTTGCGCGGAGCCAGAGCGTTCGCCAGGCCTTTCTCTTTTGGGGCGTACTCCTTTAGAAAAGCACTGCTTCTCGCCAGGCGAGACACCAGCTCTTCAACATCTTTCGGACGCTCCCGCACGCCGGCCAGTTCCGGCGCGTCTTTGCCGATCATGGCTTCATCGGCATTCAGGATCTGGCAAATCCCTTCCTCCTGCAGGACCTCCAGCAGCTCGGACACCTGCGAGCGATGGCACACAATCATGACTTTTGCCATGGGAATGATGGCCATGGTCAGCCTTTCCTCAGGTAATCCACGACCTTCGTGACCGCCGCCGGAATCTTGTCCTGTACGCCCTGCCGCAATTGCTGACGCTGCTGCTCGGCCTGGGCGTTCAACTCTTTCACTTCGCCGTCGGCCTGGGCCCCAGCCTTTTCGATGGCCGCATCGATGGCCTTACGCCTTTGCGCCTCGGCCTCTTCCTGCCGGCCCCGCCGCTCCTGGCGTCCCTGATCGACAAGGGCGGCCGCATCGGCCTTGGCCTTCTCGATCGTCTCCTGTGCTTCCACCTCGGCCTGCTTGATCTTCTTTATCAGTTCCATGTGCGCCTGTGCCCCTTCTCGTACGGACCTATCGAAAGTCGCGTAGTTTATACCAATCCCCCCGCCAAAGGCAAACAAAAATCCAAACGGTCACACCCGTCACCCGTCCCATCAGACTGTCGTGCCGAACGAAGGGAAGCATCCGGCCTGCGCACGGCGAACCACGTTCGCCTGTAGCCGATGCATACGCCACGGCAATGGCGGAAATAGCCCTCTTTACCGCCCCAGCAACTCGTCTACTCGAACGACGAGTTCCTTGACGTGGCCGAGCGACTCGCGGAATTGGGCTCGTTCCGCGTCGTTGAGGTCGACTTCCACGATCTTCTCGACGCCACGTCGGCCCAGGATGGCGGGCACACCGACGAATTGGCCGCCGGCGTTATATTCCGCGTCGCAGTGCGCACAGCAGCACATGATATTGCGGGTATCGTGCAGAATGGCCTCGGCCATCTTGACCGCCCCGGCCGCCGGGGCGTAGTAGGCGCTGTAGCCGAGCAGATTGACGATCTCGATGCCGCCTTTGCGGGCACGCTCGATGAGCGCGTCGATCCGATCCTGACTCAGAAGCTGGGCAATCGGGATTCCGCTGACGGAAGTGAAACGGGGCAAGGGGACCATGTCGTCGCCGTGCCCGCCCATCAGGACGCACCTCACATCCTCCACGTTCACGCCGAGCTCGGCAGCGAGGAAGTAGCTGTACCGGGCCGAATCGAGTGCGCCGGCCATGCCCATCACGCGGTGCTTGGGAAAGCCCGTGACCTTCGCCGCCACGTGGACCATCGCATCGAGCGGGTTGCAGACGATAATCACAATCGCCTTCGGCGAGAACTCAGCGATCTTGCGGCTGACGTCCCTGACAATCCCGGCGTTCGTGGTCAGCAGGTCGTCGCGGCTCATGCCCGGCTTGCGCGGCACGCCACTCGTGACAATCACGATGTCGCTGTCGGCCGTCGCGCTCCAATCGGTCGTGCCCAGGATGTTCTGCTCCGATAACTGGATCGGACTGGCCTCGGCCATGTCGAGCGCCTTGCCCTCCGCCAGGCCGCGAACGATATCCACTAGAACAATCTCGCCCAGACGTCTGGTCGCAGCGATATGAGCGGTAGTGGCTCCGACGTTGCCCGCCCCCACCACCGTGATCTTGTCTTGCGCCATTGCAGTCTCCTTGAATCGTCATGCGTGATCGTGCACAGGGCGGCATCATACCGGCGTGCCCACAGGCTGTCAACGCACCGCCGGGAAGCGTGCCCGAGCCTGCGCATCGCACACGATGGAGTTCAGCGGCAGGTAAGCGTCAGTTGATGCAGGCGGATTCGGAAAGCGTTGAGCGTGCGCTCGTAGTCCGTATGGCCGACGAGGTTCTGTTTCTCGTGCGGATCGTTTCGGCGGTCGAAAAGCTGCTCGTACGGCGGGTCCTGCTCGCTGTACCGCAGGTACTTGTACCGCTCGGAGACAACGCCCTCGGTCTTGGGGATCAGGTTCCGCGAGGCATTCCGGGGGCGATTCTCAAACAGGTGCTCGTAGAGGAAATCGGTGCGCCACGGGACCGTCCGGCCGCCGAGCAGAGGTGCGAGGTCCGCGCCCTGCATCACCGGCGGGATCGCCACACCCGCCATCGACAGCATCGTCGGCGCCAGGTCGATATTCAGGGCCATTTCCTGGCGTACCTGGCCCCGCAAGCCCGCCGACAACCGGGGATCGTAGATGACCAGCGGCACGCGGATACTCTCCTCGTAACCGTACCACTTGCCGGCGAAGCCGTGCTCGGCGAGGAAGAAGCCGTTGTCACCGATCAGGATCAAAACGGTGTT
>CBFDDG010000379.1:0-5055 GCA_965603505.1 uncultured Phycisphaerae bacterium
CTGACCTGATGCTCAGAACCGCCAACAGAACCCCGAGCGCCAGCGACGGGCCTCAACCGGAACCCCGAGCGCCAGCGACGGGCCTCAGCCGGAACCCCGAGCGCGAGCGAGGGGCCCTCCAAATTACCGCTCGGCCTCCAGCATCCCCTCGATCCACCAGCTTTCGTACAGAACCCCGAGCGCGAGCGAGGGGCCATGCAAATTACCGGTGCGTCTCGAGCATCCGCTCGATCAACGAGCTTTCGTGGCGAATCGTCCGAACCAATGACGCGCGCTCGCCTTTCTGATTGCGTTCCGGGCAGTGGAACTCCCAGACAATCTCCCCGTGGCGTGTGACCTCAAACGCGCGTCCCGCCATGGACTCGGTGATGAGCGTGTTACCGTTGGGAAGCCGTTGTGCCGAGCCGCGACCGCGCGTGTAGAAATCACTCGGCTCAGGCGCTTTGTACTCCCAGACAATTTCCTGCGAGAGCGGATCGAGCTCGATGACACGGGAGTAGCCGCGTCCCAGCCCGTTGTCGAAGATGAGGATGTTGCCCGACTCCAGCACCTGCGCGTCATGTGGGCCGGAGATCCGCCCCTGGCCCCAAGCCCAGACGATTTCGTTGCGCGGCCAATTCAGGATGGCGACGATGTCCTGATAGCGTGAGCACAGCAGCACATTGTCAGACGCGTAGATGGAGTCGCGCTCAAACAGATGCTCACGATACATCCATTCGACCGAGTTCGAATGGAACAGATCCACCCAGGGCACCCCGCCCAACGTGTTCGGCCGAACCTGCTGGAAGCGAAAGATGTCGGGCCTAGCACGGAAAGCGTCATACAGCGAGCGCATCTCGAGCACTTCGCCGGCCTGATCAAGCATGATCAGGTGGTCTTCGCGCGTCTGGATGTTCGGATGCACCTGCGAGATCAGTCGGCGCTTGAACCCCAATACGAGGATCTTGCCTTGCGGCGTGACCTGCACGTCGTGGTGGACCAGGAGGCTGCGCTTCCAGATCAGCTTGCCGGTCCAATCGAGACGCATGACGTAGCGCGATTCGTCTGAAATGCGGGGTCGGGGCAGGCCGAAATTGGATGAGCCCACGATGAGACAGTCACCGTTCGGCAACAGCTCGGTGCGTTCCCAGAAGCGGCCTGCGGGGTCCTGCCAGGTGTTGATGACGCGGCCCTCCGCATCGAAGAGCACCGCCTTGCAGAGCTCCCGAATGGTGTAGAGGTTGTAGCCGGGATAAGAGCGCTCGGGATCGAGGAACACCGTGCCGTCCTGCTGCTCGTCCTCCGCGACCGGGCTGAAGCCAACGTAGGGCAACGACCGAAGCTGGTCGAGGTCGGCCTGCGTTTCCTGACGCTGCGAGTCTGTCGCTTGGCCGCCGGCGGATTGAGTCGCAGCAGCGTCGGCGCTGCTTCGTTCACCATCTCCACGATCACGCTCGCAGCCTGTCAGTGGCACAGGCCCGATCAGCACGACAGCTATGCATACCCGGAACATCACAACCTCGATCGATGCGGGCGACTCACACAATCGCCCCATGGTAGATACGGGGCCCTCGCCATTCAAATCGGTTGCGGGTCGATCATTGTCTGGACAATGTCCGGACCGTGCGGTTTCAGGCGGTGCCGGGCGCGCCGGGCGTCGAGATGAGTTGAGGTCCCCGACTCCGAATCTGAGACCATGGGCGGCAACGTCCTGGCCGTGGCGCCGCGCAAGTGTATAATGCTCGCCGGCAACCCGCAGACACGGTCGCGGCTTGAAGCGGGCGGCGTCGAGGTGCACGAGTTCGACGGGCAGGAAGTCTGCGCCAAGGGCGCCGGCGGCCCAACCTGCCTCACCCGGCCAATCCTACGGGAGCTGCGCGACTGACGGTTGTCCCTGCCGCCTCATGGCAAGTCGGAGGAGTCGCGGCCGGGGTTTCGCCGCGGAGTGCTGCGTGTTCGAATTCCGCAACACGGCAAGCTGTTCAAGGCGATGCCGTTGGCGCCACAAACTCCATGCCGACACAGTGCCAGGCGCCGCCGAAGTGCTCGCAGCTGCGGGCGAATCCTGCAACGATGGGGGCGCCGGGAATTGCATTGAACCGAACCCGTATCTGCGAGCCTTCTTGGATAAATCGCTCGGCCAGGAAACTCAGCCCTCCTCTTGAGACATTCAGCGTCGCCGCCTCGATCTCCCGGATACTTGGCAGCGGACTGTAGGGGTCCTCGAACCAGACCGTCAGGCCGATCGACCACGGCTTGCGCTCGGATGTGCGCTGGTCCGGCTTGTCCTGTCCGCGTTCGAAATGCTCCTGCAGCAGCGCGAAGATCTCCTCTCCGGATGCATGGCCCGACAGCGGAAGACTCCGACTTTCACGTCTCATGACGTATCTCGCTCATCTCCATCGAATTGGCACGAAGGCGCCTCAGCGCACAGGTACTTAAGGTGTCCAACGACATCTGCTCAAATAGCGCTCAGCTTAATCCGGAAGAACCTTGAGCGGCCTGGGCGGATCTGCTTCCGGTCAACAAGCTGATAGAGGCAAGCGCGTCGGATAGGCGCCGGCCGCACTGATCTAGCCGCGGGTTGCCCGAAAGGCATCATCAGTGACCGGGTCTGCCCACCGCAAGCCGTTTATCTTAAACGGGTTACGCCTCCGAGAGCGGTTTTGAATTGGCGCGCGTGGCATCGGGGGGCTACAATCGTTGTTGCCGCCTGGGGAAGGGTCGTCGCCGCCGGGACAGCCCGGTAGATGCGGGGCATCGGTGCCAGGCAAGAAATAGGGAGTGCCAGGCGTGGCGATGACGGTCGACCCCCAGGGATCCGACATCAGAGAGGGAACGTTGCACGCGGCCCTTCTGGGCCGAGTCAGCCCGCTGCGCCGATACATTGCCGGCAAGATTCCACTCCGCCTCCGCCCCATATTCTCTCCGGATGACATCCTCCACGAGGTGTGGATCGCCGCATATCGCACGTTCCCGAGGCGTGAGCTGGACGGCCCCGATGCCCTCGACCGATGGCTGCGGACCGTCGTCAACAGGAAGCTGATCGATGCGATCCGGACAGCGCGGCGGCTGAAACGTGGAGGAGACCGCGAGCTGGTGCGGGATGTGCGGGTGCCGCTTGCGTCGTTTTCCGGTCTGTTTGAACGTTTGCAATCGCCTGACCAAACCCCCAGCACCGAGCTGCACGCGATTGAAACGGGCCACGCCGTACTGATCTCGCTCAACGGGCTCAACGCTGCTCGGAGACAGGCGATCAGAATGCGCTTCATAGAGGGGCTGTCGCGCAGAGAGATAGCCCATAGGATGGGTAGAAGCGAAGCAGCGGTGAGTAGCCTGCAATTCCATGGTTTACGCCAGCTGCGTCAAATGCTGGGCGACGCTGCGAAGTACTTCAGCGACGTTCGCTCATCTGACCCGGCAAGCACTGAAGCTCAGCCCGATGCGTAGGTCAAAGCGCTCAAGATCACCAAACGAACCGTTACCCGTCGATTCCGGTGCGGCCGAGCGCCTGGCGCGTATCGACGCGACCCTCGCCGAAGTGGCTAGTCGGCTGGAGGGAGGAGCCTCGGTTGACGACACGGCCATGGCGCGCGAACACCCGGATCTCATGCCCGAGCTCGCCGAGCGGCTGCGCGACCTGCGCATGCTGATGGCCGCCGCGGAACGGGCCAGACAAACAGGTCATGATGAACAACCCCGCGACACGCGCGAGGAACTGCTCGAGGAGGAGCAGCAGGCCCTGCGCGAAGCCCTCGACCGATACGAGGTGCTCGATCGCGTGCGCTATGGCGGCCAGGGTGTCGTCTACCGGGCGCGTCAACGCGGCACGAACCGCCTGGTGGCCCTGAAGGTCCTGCTGGACGGTCCGCTGGCCTCAGAGCGGCAACGCTACCGCTTCGAACGTGAGGCCGAGCTGGTCTCCCGCTTGCAGCACCCGAATATCGTCGCCGTTTATGAGAGCGGGGCCGTACGCGGTCGGCTTTTCTTCGCCATGGAGTTCGTCGAGGGCCAGGCGATCGACGACTATGTGATTCTCCACGACCTGACACCACCGGAGATTGTCCGCCTGGTTGTCAAGGTCTGCCGGGCCATCAACTGTGCGCATCAGAACGGCGTCATTCATCGCGACCTGAATCCTTCGAACATCCTTGTGGATGAGCACGGCGAGCCACGCGTGTTCGACTTCGGCCTGGCGAAGGA
This sequence comes from uncultured Phycisphaerae bacterium, assembly GCA_965603505.1. Lineage (GTDB taxonomy): Bacteria > Planctomycetota > Phycisphaerae > Sedimentisphaerales > Anaerobacaceae > PLanc-01. Next base: position 4,183 of record CBFDDG010000379.1, read on the forward strand.
TACCTGGGCCGAGAGCGAGGATGTCTTACACTCCTTCACCGGCCAGATCATCGGCACACTGCCCTACCTCAGCCCGGAGCAAGCGGGTGGTCTCGACGGCAAAGTCGATGTGCGCTCCGACATCTACGCCCTGGGCGTTGTTCTGTATGAACTACTGGCGGAGGTGTTCCCCTATCCCGTCGTTGGCGAGCCCGAGGCAATCCGGAGGGCAATCGTTTCGACCGATCCGATGTCGCTGCGGAAAGCCATAGGACTGAGCGATCCCGACCGGGCACCGGGGCTTGGTACGATTAACCGCGATCTGGAGGTGATTCTCGCTAAGGCGTTGGCGAAGGAGAAGGACGAGCGCTACCAGTCCGCCGCCGATTTTGCCGACGATCTCGAGCGGTATCTCGCCGGGGAAGCGGTGAGCGCCCGGGCACATCACCTGGCGTACGTATTCCGCAAGACCCTGCGCAAGTACCGCTGGCACGCGGCGGTCGCCGCCGTCATACTCGCGACGCTCACGATTTCTTCGATCGCCGTGACAGCGTTGTGGCTGCACGCCCGGACTCAGCGCGACAACGCCCGGAAGGCAACCACCATCGCCTTTGACCTCTTCGACACGGCCTTGACGGATATCGAAGAATCGGTGCGCCCATTGGCGGGCGGTGTGGCCGTCCGCGACCGGCTAGTCCAACGCGTGGCGGACAAGATCCCCGAATTCAAAACGGTGATTCAATCGGACCAAACGCTTGACCCGTTGCAAACGCGGCTGCTGGAAAAGCAGGGCGACATTGCGCATCAACAAGGCCGGCGTGCCGAGGCGGCGGAGCATTACACGGCGTTTCTCGAAAAGAGTGTGAGACAGGCACACGCGAGCCCATCCGACCA
>CBFDDG010000380.1:0-5052 GCA_965603505.1 uncultured Phycisphaerae bacterium
GCAGGCCAGATCTATTCGATCCGCATGGAGTACTATGAGAGCACGGGCGGGGCCGTCGCCCAGTTGTCTTGGGGGAGCCCGTCGCAGCCGCGACAGATCATCCCGCAGGGCTGGCTGCAACTGCCGCTCTGGGCCGGCAGCCCGTCCCCGGGCCACGGAGCGCCCCACGCCGTCCAGTCGCCCATCCTGAGTTGGACCGCCGGCGACGAGGCGACCCACCACGATCTCTACTTCGGCGAGGACACCGAGGCAGTGGCCAACGCCGATACAGCGGCCGACGTCTACGTCACCCGGCTGCCGGTGGGCCAGACCAGCTACGACGCCGGCGACCTCGAGTGGGGCAAGACCTACTACTGGCGCGTGGACGAGATCGATACGGCCAACGACAGGCAGTGGAAGGGCGCCGTCTGGGCCTTCACCACGGCCGATTTCATCGTCGTCGATGACTTCGAGAGCTACACCAACGATTTCGATGCCGGCGAGGCCATCTGGCAGACTTGGATCGACGGCGTGGAGAATCTGACCGGCTCGACCGTCGGCTACTGGGAGGCCCCATTCGCCGAGACACAGATCGTCCACAGCGGCTACCAGTCGATGCCGCTGGAGTACGACAACACCCAGTCGCCCTACTACTCCGAGGCCTACCGGGCCTGGACAAGCTCTCAGGACTGGACGGACGGCGGCGTCAATACGCTGACCCTGTACGTCCGGGGCAAGGGCGACAACGAACCCGAGACGCTCTACGTCAGGCTGGAAGACAGCAGCAACAAGACGGCCACGGCCGTGCACCCGGACCCGGAGATCGTGCTCGCGACGAGATGGATCGAGTGGAGCATTCCGCTTAGTGACTTCGGCGGTGTGAACCCAGCCAGGATCAAGAAGATGACGATCGGCCTGGGCGACCCCGACGCCCCGAAGCCCGGCGGCACGGGCCTGATCTATATCGACGATATCCGCGTGACCACACGCTGACCGAAACCCGACGTGATGTAACGCGGGATCGAACGACGCTCCGCATCGGAAGGGGCTGTGAGTACGCCTCGCAGCCCCTTTCTGCGTGCGCCCGGCCCCGCCCGAGGATGCATCTCATCCATGTTTTCACCTCCATAGCGTCACCGCACGGGGAACGCATTTGAATTCCGTGACGCGATGTGGTATTCTGAATGCGTGATCGGCATGAAGGGCATGGGTGCGGTCCCTCCGAACGCCCTGCTTACGCGTACAACGGTAAGGAGACAGAGCATGAGCGGCATCTTCGGCGTGGTGGCGAAAGCGGACTGTGCGGAAATCCTCTTCTACGGGACGGACTACCACTCCCATCTCGGCACGGAGTACGGAGGCATGGCGATCCTGGGCGAGGGGTTCGAACGCCAGATTCACGACCTCAGCGAGAGCCAGTTCAAGTCGAAGTTCATCCAGGATTACAGGCGCATGCAGGGCAACAAGGGCATCGGGGTCGTCAGCGCGCTCGACGAGCAGCCGATCTATCTGAATTCGCGGTTCGGGCCCTTCTGCCTCGCCACCAACGGCTTCATCGAAAACGCCGAAGACCTCGCCGCCGGCCTGATGAAGAAAGGGGTCTCCTTCAGCGAGGTCAGCCGAAGGGCCGTGAATACGACGGAGCTGATCGCCAAGCTGATCACGCAGGGCACCGACCTCGTCGATGGGATCGAGAAGATGTTCGACATGATCGAGGGCTCGTGCTCGCTTCTGCTCTTGAATCGGGCCGGCATCTACGCGGCCCGGGACCGATTCGGGTACACGCCGCTGATTGTGGGCAAAGGCCCGGGCGGCTGGGCGGTGACCAGCGAGACCACCGCGTTTGCAAACCTGGGATTTGAGACCGTCCGGTACATGGAGCCCGGCGAGGTCGTCCTGTTGAACGAAGACGGGATCGTGCAGCGAAGGCCCGGGCGGCCCAGGGCCCAGCAGATCTGCGCGTTCCTGTGGATTTACACGGGCTTCCCGGCCTCGAGCTACGACGGCATCAACGTGGAGATCGTCCGGGAGCAATGCGGGCGATGCCTGGCGAGGCGGGACAAGGACATTCACGCCGATCTGGTCTCCGGGGTCCCCGATTCCGGGCTTTCCCATGGGTTGGGCTACGCGATGGAGTCCGGCATCCCCTTCCGGCGGCCGCTCGTCAAGTACACCCCGGGCTACGGCCGAAGCTATACGCCCCCCTCCCAGCAGACGCGCGATCGGATCGCCAAGATGAAGCTCCTGGCTATCAAGGAGGTCATCGACGGTAACAGCATCGTCATTTGCGAAGACTCTGTCGTCCGAGGGACGCAGTTGAAGAACTTCACCATCAAGAAGCTGTGGGACTGCGGCGCCAAGGAGATCCACGTCCGGCCGGCGTGCCCGCCCCTGATGTTCCCCTGCGTGTTCAATCTCTCCACGCGCTCGATCCACGAGCTTGCCGCCCGCCGGGCCATTCGCGACCTGGAGGGCCATGACATAACTGATGTGTCCGAGTACATCGACCCCAACTCAGAGAAATACGCGAAGATGGTGGACTGGATTGCCCGGGACGTGGGCGTCACGACGCTTCGTTACCAGACCGTGGACGACATGGTCAAAGCGATCGGCCTGCCCCGGCAGAAACTCTGCCTGTACTGCTGGACCGGAGAGTGCCCCAAGGCCGCCCGCCCCCAGGCCGCTTTCGACATCGTGGAGACGACGAGGTCCTCCGGCAAAAGAAAGGCGGCAAAGGACAGCGTCGACCAGCAGAAACTCTGGTGAACGCGAGAAACTTCGTCTTGAAAAGCGACGGCGGTCCGCGGCGCCGCATGGCCACAACCACCGCGTTGCAGTTTGAACGTCAGGCGTCTTCAAGCTGGCAAGGGAGGTGAGAAATGAAGTGTCTCGTCCGTCGAATAGCCTTCGTCATGTTGGTCGTAGCTGCGGTCGGTTCTGCGCGTGGCACGTCGATCGAGGACAGCGAACTCCTCCACTGCGGACGGTTCCGGAGGGCCGAGCAGCAGGGAAGCGATCCGTACGTCGAGCGTCGATACGCCCCGGATCGCCAGGTGGATATCCTTCACGTCGCCATCGATGTCACGCCGGACTTCAAGACGCGGACCCTTGCGGGCGTGACGACCATCCGGTTCGCTCCCCTCGCCCGGGAACTCAAAGAGCTTTCGCTCGATGCAATTGACCTGCACGTCCTGGCGGTCACGTCCGTCGCGCCGATCGCCGACTATAGTGTGAGCAACGAGAAGATCACCATCACATTCAAACGACCGATACCGGCGGGCCGTCAGACGACCGTCGCAATCACCTACGAGGCTGAGCCCACCGAGGGCCTCTACTTTCGCACCCCGGAGCTGGGATACAGCGAACAAGACATGCACCTGTATTCACAGGGTGAGGCGCACGAAGCGCCGCACTGGTACCCGAATTATGACTATCCCAACGAGCGCTCCACGTCCGAGGTAACCTGCCGTGTCCCTGGGGACATGACCGTCCTTTCGAACGGCGAGCTCGTGGCCGAGAAGCTCGATCCGAACACGGGCCTGAAGGCGGTGACATGGCTCCAGAGCAAACCACACGTCAACTACCTGATCGCCCTGGCCGCCGGCCGGTTTGAGAAGATCGAATCGCGGCACGGAGACATTCCGCTGGCCTTCTATACGCCGGTATCCATGATCGATCTCGCGCAGAATTCATTCAGAGGCACCGCGGAAATGATCGCCTTCTACGAGAAGGAAATCGGGGTCCCGTACCCCTGGAACAAATACTACCAAGTGGTGGTCAAGGCTCCGCACTTCGGCGGCATGGAGAACACCTCCCTGACCATTCTCACCGATGGCACCCTGTTCACGGAGGAGACGGAGACCATCGACTCCAGTCAGAGGCTTGTCGCGCATGAGCTGGTGCACCAGTGGTTCGGCGACTACGTCACGTGCAAGGACTGGAGCCATTTGTGGCTGAACGAAGGGTTTGCCGTCTACTACGAGCAATTGTACGACGGCCACAAGAACGGCCGTGATTCCATGCTCTGCGAGCTGTACCAAACGGCCCGTTGGATATTGCGTGACCGATCCGACGAGAAGCCGATTGTCTGGCGGGGCTATGAGAACGCCGGCGACCAGTTTGACTATCGCGCCTATTCGAAAGGCGGCTGGGTGCTGCGCATGCTCAACGTTGAGCTGGGCGATAGACTCTTCGACGAATGCATCAGGATCTACGTGGAGCGCAACGCCCTTGGCTGCGTGGAGACGGCGGACCTCAGTTCGGTGGCGGAAGAGCTTTCCGGCCGGTCGCTCGACCGGTTCTTCGATCAATGGGTCTATCATGCGGGTTTCCCGAAACTCACGATTGACTACCAGTGGCTCGGCACGGACAAGCTGGCGAAGGTCTCCGTCAAGCAGACGCAGGATCTTGGCACAGACGTCATGCTGTTTCATCTGAGGACCAAGCTGCGTTTCGTTGTGGACGGCCAACCGATAGACAGAGAGATCGTCATTGACGAAAAGGAGCAGGACTTTTACTTCCCACTCGAGAAGGAACCGACGGTCGTTCGTTTCGACCCGGAGTACGGCGTGTTAACCAAGACCTCGTTCGATAAGCCGACAGACATGTTGTACGCGCAATTAGCCGATCAGAACGACGTCGTCGGACGACTGTTGGCGGTCGACGCTCTGAAGGAGAAGAAGGACAAGAAAACGGTCTCCCACCTGAAGACGGCTCTGAACGACGATTCTTTCTGGGGCGTTCGCCGAGCGACCGCAGACGCGCTGCAGGAGATCCACACGGATGAGGCATTCGACGCCCTGCGTGAGTCCCTGGAGCAGACCGATGCCCGGGTCCGCTTGCGGGTCGTGCAGAGCATCGCAGGCTTTTATGGGCCTGACAGTCTTGAGGTGACAGAGGATATCCTGGAGAAGGAGAGGAACCCGGAGATCCTTGCCGCCGCGATTGAGAATCTCGGGCGGTATCATACGGCGGACGGCTACTCCCTGGTTGTCCAGTATCTGCAATCGGAGTCCTATCGCAACTGCCTGGCCTGCGCGGCGACCAGAGCGATCCGAATGCTCGATGAACCCC
>CBFDDG010000381.1:0-5046 GCA_965603505.1 uncultured Phycisphaerae bacterium
CAGCGCTTAACAGAGTCGCCATCACGGTGGCACGGGCATGCTGCCTGTGAAGCGCCGAGCGCGCGGATTCCACGGGTCGGCCGCAACGGGCACGATGTCGGGGAGCTTCCGTAGGCATCTAGACCGAGTATGGTTAGGCTGGGGGCTGGATTGTCCGCCCGGGCCGTATTACCATTCGGGATGTCTGTTCCTGGGCGTCGGATTGCCAGCCCATCTGAGACAGTGGCGATCCTGGGGATCTGAGAGGTTCCTTCCCATGCGAGCATTTCCTTCTATCGCGGTTTGTGCTGTTCTGGGGTTGTCCTTCGCGGTTTCCACGTTGGCGCAGGAGGGCGTGCCGCCGGCAGTCGCGAAGCATCCTGACTTTCGTCGTATTGTTCAGGACGCTAAATCGCAGGTCTTTCCGGCGGTTGTATACATCAAGTGCGTGCGCGAAACCCATGAGAAGGGCAAGAAGGAGTCCGAGCAGATTGCCGGCAGCGGCGTGATCATCTCGCCCGATGGAGAGGCGCTGACGAACTGGCACGTGGTGGATAAGGCGGAGAGCCTGCGCTGCCTGTTGTCGGACGGTCGCCACGCCAAGGCCGAAATCGTCGGTCTCGACCAAGATACCGATTTGGCGCTGATCCGCCTGCAGTTCGATGAGAAGCAGGAGGATTTACCGTGCGGGGTGTTGGGCGACTCCTCGGCCCTGAAAGAGGGTGACTTCGTCATGGCGATGGGTGCCCCGTGGGGGCTGAATCGTTCGGTCTCGATCGGAATCGTGTCGTGTACGACGCGCTATCTCGATCAGGTCAGCGAATACAACCTCTGGATTCAGACCGACGCGGCCATTAACCCCGGCAATTCCGGCGGGCCGCTGGTCAACACGGCCGGCGAAGTGATCGGACTGAACGCGCGCGGGATTAGCTTCAGCGACGGCATGGGCTTTGCCATTCCATCGCAGACGATCGCAATCCTCCTGCCGCGATTTCGTGAGCACGGAAAAGTGGACTGGAGCTGGACCGGCCTGCAACTCCAGCCCTTGCGCGATTTCAACCGCGATATGTACTTCGAGGCCGGCGAAGGCGTGATTGTCGCCGGAACCGATCCGGACAGCCCGGCACGGCGTGCGGGTTTCGTCCCCAAGGATCGCGTTGTCAGCATCAACGAACATGCGGTCACCGCACTGACCGAGGAGGACTTGCCCGCCCTTCGCTGTTGGCTCGGCCTGCTGCCAAAAGGGCGAACCGTGACGTTCGATGTGGTACGCGGCGACGAGAAGCTCACGATCAGTGTAGCGCCGCAGGAAAAGGGCGAAGTCGAAGGTCAGGAGCACGCGCTGGAGCGCTTCGACTTCACCGTCAAAGAAATCAACCAGTTCGACAATCCGGAGCTGTTCTTCCACCGCCAGAAGGGGCTGTTCGTGTTCGGCGTGAAGCAGCCCGGCAATGCGGCGAACGCCGGCTTGCGCCCGCGCGACATCATCCTGAAGATCGACGGTGACACGGTAGAGACAATCGAGCAGATCAAGAAGATTCACGAGCGTCTCGTCGCGAATGTCGATGAGCGGCATCGCGTGCTGGTTGTGGTATCGCGTGGCGGCCTGATGCGGCAGGTCGCGCTAGACTTCGCCCGCGACTACTCAAAAGAGTGATTGCCGGCGTGGAGGCCGAAGCAATGCGTAACTCGAACCTGGCAAAGACTGCAGTTGTGATCGCGGCGACGATCGCGCCGATCTCGTTCGCGCCGGCCGATGACGAAGATGACAGACCATCCCCAACCGAGCTGGCGAAGCTGGCAGACCAGTTGGCCGATTCGTTCGTCGTGGTGGAGTACACGATCAAGAGTGAGAAGGGCGAGACGCCGGGAACCGACTGGAGCGGAATGCGCAGCTTGGGTTCCGACTTCAGCTTCGCGTCCGGGGCAAATAACTGGGGGCAGCTCATCAAGCAGGAACGCCCGGGCGAATGCGCAGGCTACCTGTTGCCCGAAAACCGCGTCGTGACCGGGGATCCCATGCTTCATCCACGCTTCATCAAGCGGATCGCCGTCCGCGCCGGCCAGCAGCTCATCGATGCCACCATCGATGCCTACGGACGCGATCGCAGCGTGTTGTTCCTGCGGTTGAAAGAACCGGTCCGCAAGGGCAAGCCGCTCATCTTCGACTCCACCAAGCCCGGGCCTTACCGGTCGGTGTCGTTTTTCAACGACGAAGGCACCTGGAAGATCCGCGTGCAACGCGTGTCCAAGGTCAAGCCCAGCGTTACGCTCACGCCCGGGCAGCCCCCGAAAGTCAGTTACCGTGGCCCGGGACTCTACATCGATAAGACGGGAGTTCCGGTTGCCCTGGCGATGAAGTGGAAGTTTGACCTGGACGAAGACTGGAGAGAGTCACCGGACGACTGGCCGACCGTCTCGGCGGACGAGATGCACGAGTTGCTCGAACGGCTCGAGCACGTCTCGGCGGGCGGCCTGTTGCGCGTGAACCTGCGGTTTCGCAGCCCGCGTACGCCCTCGCAATCGTCGCGCTTTGGCATCCGCTTCACGATGCCGGGTGAGGACAAGAGCGAGGAGATAACCGAATGGAACGGCACCGGGCTGTTGGTAGACGACACGACCGTGCTCGTGCTGGCGAATCTGCGGCCGAAGGTGACCGGCCGGCTCGAGGCCATTCACGTGTTCCCCACGGACGGCCAGGCAGTGGACGCCGAATTCGCCGACACGCTCGCGGACTACGGGGCGTTTCTCGCCAAGCTTGAGAAGCCGTTGTCGGGGGCGGTGCGTCTCCAGACCGGGCCAATCAAGGATCACGATGGCGAGCTCCTGTTGAAGGCTCAGGTCCGCGTCTTGGGAGAGTCGCGGACCACGTACTACTGGCGCGACCGAGTCACGTCCTTCACGGTCGGCTGGCGCCGCCAGATCTACCCGGACGCCTCGGCGACCAGCGGTGGCGACACGGCGCCGTGGGAAGAGACCACGACACCCGGGCTCAACTTCCTATACACGTTGGACGGGAAGCTGCTCGGCATCCCGATCGCCAAGCGCGAGAAGATTGTCAGCGGAGACCGCTGGCGCGGTTGGGACCCGTTCGGCAGTGACTCGCGCATGCTGACGGCGGAGTACCTCGTCAATGCGCTGGGCGCCGGTGCGAAAAGCCTCGATCCCGAGAACCGGCCGTTGACGGAGGAAGAGGAGAATCGGTTGGCTTGGCTCGGCGTGGAATTGCAAGCAATGACTCCCGACCTCGCGCGGATGAATAATGTCGCGGATCAGACGGCCAACGGAACGACCGGCGCGACAGTTACCTACATCTATCCGAACTCGCCCGCGGCTGAGGCCGGCCTCGAACCGGGCGACATTCTGCTGCGGCTGCAGATCGAAGGGCAGCCGAAACCGTTGGAGGTCAAGCTCGGGGACGAAGGCGCGCTTGGCGGCATGATGGATCAGTTCTGGTCGATCGTTGATCAGATGCCGGCAGAGTTTTTCGACGATATGCCCAAGCCGTGGGGCTCGGCCGAGAATGCCCTGACGCGGGCCCTGACCGATGTGGGATTCGGAAAGCACTTCACCGCCGTGATCTTCCGCGACGGCCAGATCATCACCAGGGACTTCGTCGTCACCAAGGGGCCGCCGCACTACGATTCGGCCAAGCGCTTCAAATCGAAGGCCGGCGGGCTCACGGTGCGCGACATGACGTACGAGGTTCGGCGGTACCTCCAGCTCCAGCCGGACGACCCGGGCGTGATCGTGTCGAAGGTTGAGAGCGGCAGTCGGGCGGCCGTCGCGGGAATCAAGCCCCTGGAGTTGATCCTGTCGGTCAACGACCAGGCGATCCACAGCGCTGCCGATCTGCAGAAACTGATTGCAGCCGGCGGCGAGTTCCGTCTCAACGTGAAGCGAATGACCGTGAGCCGGGTGGTAACGCTGAAGATCAAGGCGGAGTCCGAGGCGGAATAGGCTGTCGATCCGGCGACTCACAGCGTGTTCAGCTGGTGCCGGCAGGCTGACGCGGATTCACATATGGACCCGTTCATGCAAGCGGCCATCGAGGAGGCGCGGCAAGGCCTAGCGGAAGGTGGCATTCCCATCGGCTCGGTGCTGATCATCGACGGGCAGATTGTCGGCCGCGGCCACAATCGCCGCGTTCAGAACGGCAGCGCGATTCTGCATGCGGAGATGGACTGCCTCGAGAACGCCGGCCGGCTGAAAGCGAGCGACTATCGGCGCGCGGTTCTGTACTCCACGCTTTCGCCGTGCGACATGTGCAGCGGCACTGTGCTGCTCTACAAGATCCCCAAGGTCGTGGTCGGGGAGAACCAGACGTTCCGGGGGCCGGAAGACTACCTGCGCTCGCGCGGCGTCGAGCTCGAAATCCTGAACGATCCCGAGTGCATCCGCCTGATGCGCGAGTTCATCCAGGCCAACCCCGAGTTATGGGACGAGGACATCGGCGAGTAGGAACGTAGGGCGGATTACGCCCGCCGAACAAAGAGCTTCTGCCATTCTCGATACGCCTCTGTGCGCAACTCGTTATTTGACAGATAGTTATCGCGATGCGCGCCCACGAGATTACACACTCCGCAAGTCCTTTATTGACAAGACGTTGTGGCAAAACGGCGAAAGTCGAGCTGAGAGGATTCTATTTGCGTCAGGATACGCGTGGGCCCATCTATATACTTGTAGGGGTATGGGATGGCGAGCGTCGGTAGCCCTCCGGGGCTCTTGCGGGCGGCGGCTCATGCCGGCTGGTCATCTGAAGCGATGGGAGGCAAGCGGCTGTGCGACCTCTGAACCGAGGCACGTTGGTGACGATCGGGATCAGAGCGCTCACTCCGGACTGATCTATACCCCACCCTATCTGGTCCCCGCCGGGGCGTGGACCGGAAACGGTGGGGCACCGCCGGAAGGAAGCAAGAGGATGGGGTGCACTATGAGCACGCAGTGGAGAATCGTCAGTGCGAAGAGGGTTGCCCAGGGTTTGGCCGCGGCTCTCCTGCTCGCGGCCGCACCGGGCGGCGCCGCGGCGGATTGCCTGGAGTGGGGCTGGAAACCCGGCACCGGAGT
>CBFDDG010000382.1:0-5044 GCA_965603505.1 uncultured Phycisphaerae bacterium
TGAAGTGACAAAAAAAAGGGGGATATTTGAGGACGGCCGGCTATTGAAAGAACGGGCGGCGCGCCTATAATAAGGCCCTATGGCCAAGATAGATATTTCGAAAAAAGCGTTGCTCTCTGGAAATGAAGCGTTGGCGTACGGGGCCTGGGAGGCCGGCTTGGGTGTGGCCTGTGCCTACCCGGGGACGCCCTCCACGGAGATTCTGGAGACGCTGGCGCGGTTCCCGGACATCGACGCGCAGTGGTCGGTCAACGAGAAGGTGGCATTTGAGGTGGCCCTGGGGGCTGCCATCGCGGGGAAGCGCAGTCTGTTCGCCTGCAAGCACGTGGGGCTGAACGTAGCGATGGACCCGCTGATGACGGCCTCCTACACAGGGGTGTTGGCGGGTTTCGTCATCGTGGTGTGCGACGATCCGGGGATGCACTCCTCGCAGAACGAGCAGGACACGCGGTGGGTCGCCCTGTACTCCAAGATGCCGATGCTGGAGCCCGCCAGTCCGGCCGAGGCGAAGGAGTACGTGAAGGAGGCGTTCCGGATCAGCGAACGCTATGACACGCCCGTTCTCCTGCGAATGACCACCCGCATCTCCCACACGAAAGAGGACGTCGTCCTCAAGGACCGCCAAGTTCCCGACGCGCTGAGCTTCGAGAGGAACATCGCCAAATACGTCATGGTGCCGGGCAACGCGTACCGTCGGCACATCCTCGTCGAGAAAAGGCTGGGCAAGCTCAAGTCGCTGGCTGAACGCACGCGGCTGAACCGAATCGAGCGGGGTAACAGCAAGCTCGGCTTCATCACCTCCAGCGTGAGCTACCAGTATCTAAAGGAAGAGTACCCGGATGCGTCGTACCTAAAGCTGGGTATGACGTATCCGTTCTGCGACGACAAGATCCGGGAGTTTGCCAAGAGCGTCCGGAAGGTCTTCGTTTTGGAGGAATTAGACCCCTTCCTGGAAGAGCACATCAAGACGCTCGGCGTCAAGATCACAGCGAAGGACCCCTCCTACCGGATCGGGGAGCTGACGCCGGAACTCATGCCGGACGTCGTGGCGGGCCGGCCGAAGAAGGAGAAGAAGTCCGCCAAGCGCAAACCTCGCCTGTGCCCCGGCTGTCCCCACTGGGCGAGCTTCGCCGCCCTGAAGAAGATGGACGCCTACGTCGCGGGTGACATCGGCTGCTATACGCTGGCCTGCCTGCCGCCGACCTCCGCTCTGCACTCGTGCCTTTGCATGGGAGCGGGCGTCACGTTTCACGAGGGTTGGCGCAAGGGCGCGCCGGACAAGCCGATCGTCGGGGTCGTTGGCGATTCGACGTTCGTCCATTCGGGCATTACCGGGCTGATTAACGCCGCCTACAACAAGACCAAGGGCGTGATCATGATCCTGGACAACTCCACCACGGCCATGACGGGCGGACAGCAGCATCCCGCCACCGGTTTGACGATTCGCAACGAGCCCACGAAGAAACTCGTGCTCGAGGATCTCTGCCGGGCATGCGGTGCGGACAACGTCGATGTGGTGGACCCGATGAACGTCCGGGAATTCCGGGCGATTCTGGAGAAACGAGTGAGCGAGGATGCCCTCTCGGTCATCATTTCGAGGCATCCGTGCAAGTTGTTGAAGAGGTAGGCGGCTCGATCCTATGGAGAACAAGACGTACAACATCACTTTCGGCGGGACCGGAGGACAAGGCGTACTGAAAGCCTCGGAGGTTTGTGGTTGGGCCGCGATGTATGCGGGCTATCACGTGAAGAAGTCCGAGGTCCACGGTATGGCGCAGCGGGGCGGGTCCGTGGAATCCCACCTGCGATTCGGCCGCAAGGTCTATTCCCCGCTGGTCGCCGCGGGGGCCGCCGATTTTCTCGTCTGTTTCCATCACGAGGAACATCCGCGATTGAAGGCCTTTCTCCGGAAGGGCGGCGTGGATCTCACGGCTCATCTCGACAGGGCCGTGCAGGCGGTGGAGAACCCCCGATATCTGAATACGTGTCTCATTGGCGTGCTCTCGGCCAAACTGCCGATCGAGGAAGAACACTGGATGAAGGCGCTCGAGGTGGTCTTCAAAGGCAAGGGGATCGAACAAAACAGGAAGGTGTTTCTGGACGGAAGGAAGATAGGTCAATCATGATCTGGAAAGAAGACATCGAGACGATGGAGCCTGCGGCGCTCAAGGCACTGCAGGGCGACTATCTCAAGAGACTCATTCCGTACATCTATCAGAACTGTGCCGCTTACCGGCAGAAACTCGATTCGGCCGGCGTCTCCCCGGACGGCATCGGTTCCATCGACGATATCAAGAAGCTGCCCTTCACGACGAAGGAGGACATGCGGGACAACTATCCGTACGGCCTGTTTTCCTTGCCGCAGGACCGTATCAACGAGATTCACGTTTCCAGCGGTACGACGGGCAACCCGACCCTCGTCGGCTACACGAAAGACGACCTGAGCCTGTGGGGCGATGTCATGGCCCGAGTCCTCTGCTGTGCGGGGGCCGTACCGGGCGATACGATTCAGATTGCCTACGGTTACGGCCTGTTCACCGGCGGCCTGGGATTCCACTACGGGGCGCTGGAGATGGGGCTTCGCATCATCCCGACGTCGTCCGGGCAGACGGCCCGCCAACTCAAGATCATGCAGGATTTCCAGCCGAGAATCATTGCCTGCACGCCCAGCTACGCCCTCTATATGGCCGAGGAGGCCAAAGAGATGGGCATCGACCCGACGCAGGGAAACTGGAAGATCGGGATCTTCGGCGCCGAGCCCTGGAGCGATTCGATGCGCGATGAGATCGAATCGATCTGGAACATGCTGGCGACGGATGTCTACGGGCTCTCCGAGATCATCGGCCCGGGCGTCGCCCAGGAATGCCATCATAAGGACGGTCTGCACATCTTCAGCGACGTGTTCTATCCGGAGATCATCGACCCGCAGACGGGCGAGGAGGTGCCCGAGGGCGCCGATGGCGAGTTGGTCGTCACCACCCTGACGAAGCAGGGCATACCGCTGATTCGCTACCGGACGCGCGACATCGTCAGCATGCGGAATGAGAAGTGCCGTTGCGGGCGGACCAGCCCGCGCATCAGCAAGATCAAGGGCCGAACCGACGACATGATCGTCGTCCGCGGCATCAACGTCTTCCCGTCGCAGATCGAGCACGTGCTCGTCGGGATCGAGGGCACGCAGCCGTACTACCAGATCATCGTGGATCGCGCCGCCCACAAGCTCGACCAGGTGGAAGTGCTCGTCGAAGTCGATCAGAAGTTCTTCTCCGACGAGATCAAACGGCTCAACGAGATCCGCGACCAGATCCGCAAGGAAATCCAGGCCGTGCTCTCCGTCGGCGTCAAGGTCACGCTCGTCGAGCCCAAGACCATCGAGCGGAGCATGGGAAAGTCGAAGCGAATCGTAGACAAGCGCACGCTATAGGGGTCCGGAGATGAAGATAACGCAAATATCGGTGTTCCTGGAGAACCGCAAAGGCCGGCTTTCTGACGTCTGTTCCCTTCTGGGCAGCAACGGTGTGAACATCCGCGCGCTGACCATCGCAGAGACGGAGAGCTTCGGCGTCCTGCGCATCGTCGTGGACAAGTCCGACTCTGCCATCAAGCTGCTGCGCGAGAACCAGTTCGTCGCGAACTTTACTGACGTGGTGGCCATTGAGGTGCCGGACCAGCCCGGCGGCTTGGCTTCCGTGCTGAAGGTGTTTGCCGATAACGACGTGAACATCGAGTACATGTACGGGTTCGTCGAGAAGTTCAGCGACAAGGCCCTGTTGGTCATGCGGTTCGAGGATACCGATTTCGCCCAGCAGATCCTCGCCAAGCACAATGTCCCGGTGGTGACGGAGAAGGAGATCGAAGGGCTCTGAGCCTGCGTCCGACTCCGATGCGACCATCGTGCCGCGCGCCTCTGCGGGCCGCCAATCCACTTGAAGAGATGACGGATGGATATTCCCTTTTGGAACCGAGAGATTGAGACGGCCGAGCGAGGCCGGCTCGAACAGCTCCAGCTCGAACGTTTGAAGCAGACGGTTGCGTGGGCGCTGAAGACGCCTTTCTACCGGAAACGGCTCGGTCAGGCCGGCATCGGCTCCCCGGACGACATCAAGAGCCTGCAGGATCTCAAACGGATCCCCTTCACGAACAAGGACGATCTGCGACTGAGCTTCCCGAAGGGTCTGCTGGCCGTGGAGATGAGCGAAGTCCTTCGAATTCATTCCTCCAGCGGCACGACGGGCATCCCCACGGTCATTTACTACGCGCGCGACGATCTGGACAACTGGACCGAGCTGCTCGCTCGGAGCATCGTCGGGACCGGGGCCGGGCCGGCGGACATGTTCCAGAATATGATGACCTACGGCCTGTTCACGGGCGGGCTGGGCCTGCACTATGGGGCCGAGCGCGTCGGTATGACCGTGATCCCGATCGGGGGCGGCAACACGAAACGCCAGATCCGGACCATGAAGGACTTCCAGACCACCGTCCTGCACATCACGCCGAGCTACCTGCTGCACATTCATTCCAGGCTGGGCGAGGATGCAATCGAGCGCAAGGACCTCGCGCTGCGAAAGGCGTTCATCGGTGCCGAGCCGCATTCCGAGAACACGCGCTGCAAGCTCCAGGACCTGCTGCAGATCGACGCCTATAACTCCTACGGCCTGAGCGAGTTGAATGGGCCCGGCGTCGCGTTCGAGTGTGTCTGCAAAAAAGATATGCACGTCTGGGAGGACGCCTTTATCGCGGAGATCGTCGAGCCGAAGACCGGGGAGACTCTCAAGGACGGCGAGGAGGGCGAGCTTGTCTTGACGAATCTCGTGCGCCGGGCAACGCCGATCCTGCGCTACCGCACGCGCGATCTTGCCTTTCTCCATCCCGAAGGCTGCGATTGCGGCCGAACGCACCGGCGGCTCTCGAGGATCCTCGGACGCACCGACGATATGCTCATCATCAACGGCGTCAATGTCTTCCCCTCGCAGATCGAGGAGAAGATCATGAAGGTTCCCGAGGTGGCGACGAACTACCAGATCCACGTCGAGAAGAAGGGCGC
>CBFDDG010000383.1:0-4998 GCA_965603505.1 uncultured Phycisphaerae bacterium
TATCGCTGGCGTGGATCTGGGTGCCCATCTGCGTGGCGAGCTTGCCCTTGTTCTTCAGGTACGTCTCGCGGACCACGTGGGCCTCGTGCACGGAGTTGGCCAGCGGCTTTTCGCTGTAGACGTGCTTGCCCCGGTTCATGGCCCAGACGTTGACAAAGGCATGGGTGTGGTCGGTCGTCGAGCAGACCACGGCATCGATATCCTTCTGGTCGAGACACTTACGCCAGTCCTGATAGGTCTTGGCCCGCGGGAACTGCTTGGCTGCCTCGCCGAGGTTCTTCGCGTTGACGTCGCAAAGGGCCACGATGTTCTCGCCCTTGACGCTGTTGAGGTTGGCCCCTCCTCGGCCGCGAACGCCGATGACGGCGATATTGAGCTTCTCATTCGGCGAACGACCCGCCCGGAGAATCCCGGACCTGAGAATCGTGATGCCTGCACCGACGGCGGCGCTGTGCTTGAGGAAAGTACGGCGATTGAGTCTCTCTTTCATGGATTCTCTCCTCGACATGAAAACGACACATTGGTGCTCGTTGCGTCAGAGCCATGGCCATAGACTACCCCAGGAGGACGGGCAGTTCAACAGTCTTTCTGCCGGGGGCTGCAATCCGGGAAGATCCTTGTGTGCCCGCCGAAGTCTGTTGCTTGGTTTGACGGCAAGCCATCCGCCTGGTATCTTACCGCATGGAAGTCCCGGCAACCGCTGTTCAGCATCCGGTGGCCGGGTGGACGAAGTGAATTGTCTGGCTCCGGGAGTCTGTATGGCAGCTATCAGGGGGCATATGGGGCGGTTACGGCGCCCGCGAGGCGTTGCGGCGGACGCATTCTTTCGACGTTCTGCTGTCATCCTCCTTGCGATCAGTGGATGCGCAGCCCAGCGTGTCACCAACCCGGAGCGGACGGCCACGGAGCAGTTTCTCCTGTCCGAGGCCGTGACGGAGGCCGTCGAACCTTTGAGTTTTGACACGCTCCATGGGCGCAAGGTGTATGTAGACGATCGGTTCTTCGGTGCGCCTGAGAAAGTGTTTGTCCTTGGCGAATTGCGGGCCAAGATGCTCCTGTCGGGAGTCCAGATCGTCTCCGACGCCGAGGGGGCGGAGATCATCCTTGAGATTCGAAGCGCGGGCGTGGGGATTGACCGCTACGACAGCATTGTAGGCATCCCTGCACTCGGGACGACGGCCGCCACGACATCGGCAGTCGCGGGGGTACCCACGGCCGGCATCATCACACCGGAGCTTGCCCTCGTGAAGGAAATCAGACAGGTGAGCTTTGCCAGTATTGCCTATGTCGCGTATTGGGCCAATACAGGTGAAGTGGTCGCCAGCTCCGGGCCATCGCTGGGTAGGGCCTGGCGCGACGACTGGTGGCTCTTCGGCTTCGGCCCGCGCACGATCGGCACCATCCCACCCGTGGATCATCACATCGAATGATGTCTATGCGGCTGCGTGAACACCACCCGGCGGAGGCCGCTATATAGAAGTGCCCGTTTGACCATGAGTCGCCTATGTTGCGCTGGACGATTAGAATTGTACTCGCGTTTATTGTGCTCGTCGCGGCCGTCGCCGTGATCGCGCACTTCGTGCTGCAGAGTGCCTGGCTGCACGAGCTGGTTCTCGCACGCGTGAGCGACGAAATCGGCTTGATCGTGACCGCGGAGTCCCTGAAGGTGGGATGGGGCGGAAACACGACCATCCGGGAAGTGACCGTCAGGATGCCGTTGGAGGACGAGGTCATCCTCACGGCGGACCAGATCGCGCTAACGCACGAGGTCCTCCCCTTGCTGATCCTCAGACGCTCGCCGAACGTTCTGTCTGTTGAGGTCGATAGCCCAAAGGCGAATCTCCGCCGATACGAGGGCGGCCGCTGGAATGTCCAGGACGTATGGACTCGGTTGAGGGCGAGCTTTGACGAAACGGACGAGAAGGGTGGTAGGGCGACTCTGCCGCGGCTTGTCATCCGCGATGCCCTGACCCGCGTTACGGAACCCAATGGAACGTCGCACACGGTCGGTCCATTGCATTTCGAGGCCCGCCGGGAGGGACAATTGGTCTGGCAATTCGAGCTGGAATTGCCTCAGGTAGTCGGCGTTCAGGGTCGGGTAGCGCAGGGCAGCGATTGGACGCATAAAATCGGTTTCGCCGTCGATCGGATCCAGCCGCTCGTCCGCGACGTGCTTGGTCGTGACCTCTCACCGATACAGATTGCGGGCCGCTGGGAAGGTAAGGTGCTGCAGGGTGAACTCAGCGGCATTCTCCGGCTCGACAAGCTTGCCATCGGGCAGTTCGTGCTGCGCGGCGGCGCATCCATCGAGGCCGGTCCCGAGCAGATCACGCTGAGGCCCCGTAGCCTGGTGCTGAGTGAGCCAAACCTGGCAGGGGAGGAAATCGAACTGACCGCCGGCGCGGTCCAAATCACGCAGAAGCGATTGAATATCGAGCGGCTCGCGGCCAAAACCAGCCGGCTCACGGGCCAGCTCACCGGCCATTGGGACCTGGATACCCGTGTCGGCGAAGTGGCCGGCTCGTGGGTCACCACATACAAGGGACCGGCACCCTCGTACCATGGGATCTGTCAGGCTTCCGTGAAGTCGCCCCGGTACGGCCGGAAGGAAGCGCAAGTACGTGTGACCGCACAGGCGGACGCCGCGCTCGGTGATTGGAGCTTTGACGCTACCGCACACGGCCTGGGCACGGACTGGCGAGAATCGACGTGGCGGGTATCGTTTCCGACGTTCTTGTGGTCCCGGAATGAGAGGGAAGCAGACCTGACGGGCGCGGCGGCTGAGGTCGATGTCCAATGGCCCGAGGTTCGATTGACTTCCTTGCATATGCCAAACGCGGACCAGACAGGCGCCGGCGCCGAGTACAACGTGGATACGCAGCGATGGTCGGCCCATCTTAAGCTGGACGGCCTGCGTCTGGAGGCCTTGGGCCGAGAGAACCTCAATCTCCTGCTGGCTGCCGAAGGCGATACTCGCGAAGCTCGTGTATCCGAGTTTCACCTGGCGCAAGGCGGAAAGGTCGTTATGGCCGAGGGCGTATTGTCACTCCACGAGAGGAAACTCCAGGATATCCGCGTTGTGGCCGATTGGCCCACCGGCACGGTGAAGCCGGAGGACGCCCAGGCGGAGAACCCCATCGGCCGCTGGCATCTGGAGGCCGACGTTACCGGGCGCGTTCAGCCGCTTGCCGTCGAAGTCGACGGCGAGCTGACGGGGCAAAACATCGCTCTTGGGAAACAGACGGTCCGCCAGGTGAAGATTCCGGTGCAGGCGAAGGCGGACGCCGGGCAAATCCGGGCAACGACCCAGCCGTTTACCTTGCTCGGGGGTCAGTGGCAGTTGAACGGACAGCACAAACGATCTGCCGAAGTCACGCAAGTGAGCGTCGTGGCGGACAACCTTTCTCTGGAAGCGGCCGCCGGCATGGCGGGTCTGCCGCTTACGTCCCGCGGCCGGGCTCGGGCAGAACTCCAACTCGCCGTGCCGAACTTCGACATACACAAAGCCGTCGCAAGGGGCAGTTGGAGTGCCGAGGATATCAACATTCCTCCCCTTGAAGCCCAGCGGGCGCGCGGCAAGCTTCAGATTGCCGGCGGTCTTGTCAAGTTCGAGGAGATCATCCTGGAGCAGGACGACGGTCAGGCCGAGGCGAGTCTGGAATTCCGGCTCGACGATCCGCACGTTCTATCCGTTGAGCTCAAGACGGATCGGTGGCCTGTGCGATTTGAGGATCGCCCTGCGTCACTGCTTGCCGACGGCCAAGCCAGCCTTCGGTTGAACGTCGTCAAACGAACGGCCAACGGAAAGGCCAACGTATCGGGTGCGATCCTGTGGGCCGGGCAGGAACTCGCCCGCGTCCGCGTTTCTACGCTCGTGGAAGGACAGACTCTTGACATGCACGAACTGTACGCGGAAACGCTCGGAGGCTCCGTCGAGGGCAAGGCTGTCATCCCGCTGAACCGGTGGACGACCAGTGTGGCTCAATTGCGCTGGCAGGGGATTCGACCCAGGCAGCTCGCGCGGTGGGCCCCACAGTTCGAGCGATTTGAGGGCGTGGTCTGCGGCGCACTGACCGTCGAGCAGGCCCTCAAGAAGGCCCATCCAGCCGAACCGATGCGCCTTGTGCTCTATGCGGATGTTGCCGACGGGCGATTCGGCCCGGCGCAGGTCGAGGGCTGCTATATTGTCGGGTACGTTGGGCAGATGCGCGCGTTGATTAACAAAGCGGTCTTTCAGGTCCTCGGAGGCCAGATCAACGCGCGGACGCGTGTGAGCAAGCATGTCGGCAAGTACCATGCATCCGTGGTGGCGGACGTCAACAGTCTGAACCTGGATCAGATCGCCCACGTCATCGACCCGAACGCAGGCGAATACGTGGGACAGGTATCGGGACAGGCGACCCTCCTGGCCTCATCTGACCTGGATGTATTTGGCGGCGAGGCGAAAATCCGGCTGGCCCAATCCGATCTCGCCGGCAACAGTGTCGTGGGCGCCCTGTACAATGCGCTGAATCTGCGGTTTGGAAAGCAGCAGCCGACCGGCAGCGGCGAGATCAAGATTCAACTCGCAGGACCATCCGTCGTCATTCCGAGTTTCTTCTATTTCAATCGGGGTGTTGAGATCCGTGGTGCCGGACGCCTCGGCGATATCCGTCTTGGGGCCGAAAGCCCCGTGGATGGCTATGCCGTGGCATCTACTCGTGTGCTCAAGGGCGTTGAATTGCCCGGGGTGGACACCCTGGACCGGCTGCTGGCGAGTTTCCAGACAGGCACGGCCTCGGCAAGAATCGAGGGGACCCTCGATCACGTCCAGGTGAAGATCGTGCCGTTGCCCGTTGTTCTCGACCCGTTCCGTCGGCTCCTGTGGAATCAGCTCCGCCAATGACGTGTCGTTCCCAGGGCCGTCGCAGCCAGTCGCTCAAATGACCGATTCTGTTGTCCTGCTGAGCGGAGCGAACCAGAAGGACATTCTGACCGGGTCCGAAAGATTATGCTTGC
>CBFDDG010000384.1:0-4986 GCA_965603505.1 uncultured Phycisphaerae bacterium
GGCACCGCCCGGCTGGTGCTGCTGCCCTTCGAGGACCACGGCTACCGGGCCCGGGAGAGTGTGGAGCATGTGCTCTGGGAGCAGCTCCGGTGGTTCGACAAGTACGTAAAGGGCACTGGGACCGCAACGCCCCAGAGCTTCGACTTGGAGTGACGCCAATAGGGGCGTTACGGCTTGACACAGCGCTGCAGCTGACGCGTGCCGCGGATTATTTTAAGTGGTTTTCACGTGAAGAGTTCTGTTCTTTTTATCAGTTTAACCCGATGCACGCGCAGCTGAGCTAAGCGTTCGCCAGTTCGCACCTCGTTTGTCATCCCAACCATTTCTTGCCGCTCGGCATCTAAGTCCCACTCCACCCCCATCCCCGTAACGCCTTCCTGCCCCCTCTTATCTTTTCCCTCGGATTGCCAAAGGAGCGGATGTGAATGCAAGAGACGGGGGCGGGAGGCTCCCTTTGTGGTATGCCCAAGAGGAAGGCCACACCGAGATCGTCGGACTACTGCGTAGGCACGCGGCGAAGGATTCGCGCTGATTCGGCGGCTGTCTTGCGCTGGGTTGCGGCTGTGGTCAGCGGCCTACTGTGAATGTTGCTTGTTCGCCGGCGTGGATAGCCAGTGGTTCCTTGAAACGGGTGTCGCCGAAGTCGCGGAGGGTGAAGCTCGATAAGGTCAGTTCGCCGTGCAGGACGGCGAGTTGGACCTCCATCTTGCGGCCGGAGCGGTCGATCGAGCACGTGCCCCAGGCGTAGCCGTTGGACCAGAAATGGTTTCTCTCATTGGGGGCAAGGGTCATGGACTTTTCAACGCCGGAGTACTGGAAGCCGGTGAGCGCGAGGACGGCGGCCCAACTGGCCATCGCGCGGGCGTAGTGATGGCCGCACTCGGCCTCGTCGAACGGGCTGCGCTTGCGGCCGTCGTAGCGGTCGCGGATGTTCCGGATGCACTTGAGGCCGTCGTTCGTCTGGTCTTCGTAGAGCATGCCGACGGCGGCGGTGTACTCGAAGCCCGTCATCACCTCGCTGAAGTAGGGGAAGGGATTGTTCGGCCGGTCCTTCGGATAGCTGGCCATCAGCAGCACGGATTCGTCGCCCAGGGCGAAGCTTCTCATGCAGTTGAAGTGGCCGTAGAGGTTGTCGCGGTAGTTGTACTTCATGATGCTGCGCAGCGTGGCGCGTATGTGCTCTCGCTCGACGAGGTAGCCGAGGCCGCACACGTGCGCCATGAATTGGCCGACGAGCTGGTCTACGAGGCAGCCGGCACCGAGTTGATAGTCCGGCTTGGTTGGGTCCTTCGCCCCCATGCCGACAAGCAGACTGGCGGCGATCTGCGATTCATCTTTCGGCGGGCGGATCTCATGCTCGTAGTACTCGCCGTTGAATAGATGGGTATCGATCCATTCGCGGCCCTTGTAGAAAAGCTCACGGCAGGTCGAGGCGAATTCCTTGTCGTCGAGGTGTCGGGCCATTTCCTCGGCCGCCCGCAGCGCGCCGAGATACCAGATGCCCATCTGTGGATTGGGGCCGTAATACTCGACGTCCATCGTATTATGCTGGCAGCCGTCCATGACGCCGTCCTTGTCCGCGTCCCAGCCGCCGGGGATCCAGCAGAACTCGACGGCTTTCTTCACGTGCGGCCACAGCGTCCGGAGCATTTCGTCATCGCCGGAGAGTTGCCAGTCGCGGTACATCTTCATGATGCAGCCCATCTGGCCGTCCGCCGCGGCCTTGTGGAATTCCTGGGCGCGCTCCAGCGGCAGATTCACGCGGAAGCACATCATGCCCTCCTCGTCCGTGGCGTGCGCGAATTCCACCTCCCGCATCTTCGTCGCCAGCTCGCCGAAGAGGAATGCGGTCGCTTGCTCGTAGTTCCAGACGTGAGTGCACGAGCCATGGCAGCAGCCCCCTCGGTCACTGCAACCTTCGAAACCGTAGAATCGCCCGTCCTCGGTGCGGAAACACGTCTGGGTCCGAAGCGTGCTGATGTTGAACAGGGCGGCTTCCTTGACCGGATCGGGCAGATCGCTGTCACAGAGGGCTCGCACGAACCGGATGGTCTTTTCCTCCAACTTGTCGAGCTGTGGTGCGACTTTCTCGGCGACGTCCCACGCCTCCTTGTAGAGAGTCGTATAGTAGTTGCCGATTCGGTCCTGCTCGTTGCCCTTCGGGGTCCACGTCATGCGGTTGGGGAAATGCCATGTAATCAGGAAGGTCACGGGCACGACCTGCCGAGGGGGCAGTTCGACCGTCACGGCCAATGAAGCCATCGGCGTATTCTCGTCCACGGCCTCACGGGCATCGAGCCGGCCGTCCTGGCTGAAATCATCCCAGAAGTCGAGAGCCGAGCTGCCCCAGCCTCCGGGAATCCAGGAGATCCGGTGTGTAATGCCTTCTTTGGCGGCGGTCGTCAGGGCGATGGTGCCCCATTGTTCCGCCCGTTCGGCGACGCCTTCGGAATGCATGAAGATACCGTTGACGTGCTCGCCCTGGCGATACTGATTGCGGTTGGCCTTGCCGCCGGTGGCGACGAGGTCTCCCTTCCAGTCTTTGGTCCGGCCGGAGCCGTCCATGCCGATGAAGTTGGGCATGGAGCCGCAGACGGAGGCTTCGAGGGTCTGGTCCGTCTTATTGCGGAGCGAGTACCTCAGAACGGCTACCGGGATTCCGCTGATCTCAGGGTCCGCCGGCACCAATGGATTGAAAGCCTGGAGGGTTACGTCGATCGGCATGTCCTGATCGTACAGCCTGACCTGCCCGAGCGGGTAGGCCGCTGCGAACCTGCACTGGCGAAATCGCGGCAGGCCGTGGTTCGCCGCCGGGCTGCCGTGACTGGCCTCGTATGCTGAGATATCGATCGGTCCTTCCAGGGCCCTCGCCTGTGCTTGATCTCCGGGTTCCTTCACGAATACGGCGAAGAACGGGCCGAAGGAGCCTCTCTTGGGTGTGAATCCCTTGGCGGGGCGATTCATGATCTCCCAATCGCGAAGGTCGCCGCGACCGCCCAGCGATACCGTTCCAGTCCCAATCCCGCCGAGTGGCAGCGCGATATTGGCCACGTGTTGCTGGTCATAGCGTTTCAGGACCGGCCAGCGTGTGGCGCTCTCGTCATCGACGGGCACGGGCTGAATGCTGACACGGGTTTGGGCCCGCAGGACCGTGGAAAGGCATAGGCAGGCTGCGACGACAACGAACGTGGTCGAGACAACTGCGTGTCGGTTCATGGTGTCCTCCCATCATTAGAGCCATCGATTGCGTGGTCTTTTATTGAATGCCCAGGACGTCCGCCATGGAATACAGGCGAGGCGGCTTGTCAATGAGCCACTCCGCTGCGCGCAGGGCGCCGCGGACGAAGGTGTCGCGGCTGTGGGCGGTGTGGTTCAAGGTGATCGTCTCGCCGAGCGTTCCGTAGATGACGGAGTGGACCCCGGTGATGTCGCCGGCGCGCACGGCGTGCATGCCGATCTCGCCCTTCTGGCGCAGGGCCTCTTTGCCGCTTCGGCCGTGGACCAGGCTGTCCGGGTAGGCTCGCCCGGTCGCGTCGCAGATCGTTTGGGCCAGCGTCAGGGCGCTGCCGCTGGGGGCGTCCTTCTTGAAGCGGTGGTGTTGCTCGATGATCTCGATGTCGTATTCCTCGCCGAGCATCGCCGCTGCTTTGCCCACCAGAGCGAACAGGGCATTCATCCCCACACTCATATTGGTGCCATAGACGATGGGGATGGTTTTGGCCGCGGCCTGTATCGCCTCATGCTGTCCGGCGCTGAGTCCTGTGGTTCCCATAACCAGGGAAATGCCGCTCGCAAGGCAGTTCTCGAGCGTGTTGTCGGCCGCCTCCGGGAGCGAGAAGTCGATGGCGATCTTTGCGCCGGCCGGCCAGGACTCATCCAGCACGACATCGAGGCGCTCGATTCCAGCAAGCGGCCCCGCATCCTTACCCATGTCAGGGTGATTCGCGCTCTCCACCGCGCCGGCAACCTCGAATCGGCCGGATTCGGCGGCCAGAGCGATGATCCGCCGGCCCATACGGCCGCCCGCACCCACAACCACCAGCTTAGGTTTCATCTGCAACTCCTCAATATCCGATTGTAGTCTACCTGCCGCCAGGAATATAGCCGGAATCTCCCGCCTTGACAAGCCGGAGGCGAACGCATACGGAAGTGGAATTCTATTACGCGCCATACCCCCAACATCTTGGTGGGCCAATATGGGCGAGTCCTATATGTTGTACTGGTCGCATCGTGGGGACAATCGAAGGACTTTCGCTCCGGGGATTCTGTGGCCGGGGCCCCTGTTGCTTTGCAGGCACGGAGGGTGTTGCCAGCAGATAGAAGCTTGTTGTTATCGGAGCTGAGTGGCCGTCCCCGCCCAGTGAGAGTCTATGACGATCCGCTGGAATCCGGTGCAAAAAGGCCAAAATCTGCAAAAAAATTATTGCGACCGGTGGGTATGACGATTATTATGACAGCTTCGATGATAAAGAGCTAATGGCTACCACAGCTATCAGGACAAGTCGAAAGGTGCAGGAAATGGTTGTTGAATGGACGTGTGAACAGTGTCGCGGCGCGAGCATATAAAGCCCATGAAACGCTGCGTTTGTGCACAGATGGCGGCTGTGGAACCGATGTTTCTGCTTCAGTATCGTAGTGCCGGCGAGGTTGAGGATGAGGTTTGGCTTTTGGGCCAGGTCGAAGGGTCAGACCGCTATCGGAGGCGACTGATGTAGACGAAGGGCAGATGACAACCTCAGTCTGGCACGGGCGTTCTTGAAGTGGAAACTGCGAAGGTTTCCACTTTTTTGTTGGCCTTTTGGAGATGACGTTTGGTGGGTGGAATCGGAGTTGAAGGATCGAATCGGTGATCCTCGCACGGCGTGCCTCTGTTGAGCGGCGATCTCAGTTGTAGAGAGAGAACAGGATCATGAACCAGGAATTGTTGAGAATTGTAGAGAACATAGCGCGAGACAAGAACATCGACAAGGAGTCGATCTTCGCCGA
>CBFDDG010000385.1:0-4959 GCA_965603505.1 uncultured Phycisphaerae bacterium
AAACAGGGCCAATCGGTCCTTGGTGTTCAGGTTGTTCTTATCACAATACTTGGTAATCGAAACGCCCTGGACCAACTCCATGACGAAGTAAGGCCGGCCGGTCTCCGTAGCCCCGGCGTCGAAGACTTTGGCGATATTGGGATGGTCCATCATGGCCAGGGCCTGCCGTTCGGCCTCAAACCGGGCAATCACCTGCTTGGTATCCATGCCTAACTTGATGACCTTCAGGGCCACCTTGCGGCGGATGGGCTCGGTCTGCTCGGCCATATAGACCACGGCCACCCCCCCCTCGCCGATCCGCTCCAGCAGCTTGTACCGGCCGATCACCGTGCCCGGCCCCTCGCTCAGTGGGACGTCGGCCGGCGTGAGGGGCGGACTCACGATGGGCGCATCGGGAACGTCGTCGGCCTCTTCGTGGGCCGTGAGCAATGCCTCTACCTTTCTGCGCAGCTCGGCGTTACCTCGACACGCCACGTTCAGGTAGGCCCGTCGTTCATCGGCCGTGCCTTTCTCAAGGGCGTCTGCGAATATTGACTTTATGTCCATTGGGGCGTCCGTCATGGCCCTTCTCCACTTCAATCGCTGCTCGTACTACAATGCGGAATCTCACGCCAAAACCTGACAGAGAAAATCGTGACGATTGGCAAAAAAGAGGGGCCCATCGCCACGGGAACCGTCAGTCGCCTTCGGTCAATTCCTGGTGCAGCCTGGCCCGGGCATAGGCCCAGTGGCGAAAGGCGGTGCGCGGGGAGATTTTCAGCACTTCGGCGGCCTGTTCGAGCGTGAGCCCGACGAAATACCGCAGCTTGACCAAATGGGCCACTTGAGGCTCTTCCCGATCGAGGACGTCCAGCGCCTCGCTTAGCGCGATGAGTCGCTCCGGCGGGACGATCACCTCGATGCGTTCGGCGTCCAGGTCGACCCTTCCGTGGCCGCCACCATGTCGCTGACTCTTCTTGCGGCGTGCGCTGTCGACGAGAATCCGCCGCATCGCTTCAGCCGCCGCGGCGAAGAAATGGCCGCGGTTGTCCCAACCCTGGGGCTCGTCTCCGACCAATCGAATGTACGCTTCGTGCACCAGTGCCGTGGCCTGAAGAGTCTGCCCCGGTTTCTCCTGAGACAGCTTCTGAGCCGCAAGGAGCCGCAGTTCCTCATAGACCAGCGGCAACAGTTCGTCCGTCGCCTTCGCGTCCCCCTGCTCGATGGCATTCAAGATGCGTGTGACGTCACTCATATCGACTCCCCGCCGTTTCGAGTCTCTGACGGTGATATTCTGTCATAAACAGCGGGGAACTTCAAGCTCCTGGGGCACCGGCTGGGTCAATGGTCGGGCCACCGTCGCGAGGAATCCTGGAGCGTCAAATTGTTGCATTTCGGCGGAACTCATGGTAAACTCATATTTGACGCTGAAATCTGTAGGACTGGCTGACCGGCGAATGCGGTCGCGCGTGGGTTCGCAATCCAGTGTTTGCGGATCTGTTCCGGGCACGCTGTGCGCTTACCTGATGCGGCTATTCGGGTAGGGCCCTACTGCGTGCAGGGGGTGGGGACTGCGCACCATTCGGCCACGAGAACTTCTGGGGCACTGTCAGGAGAACGTTATGGGTACGAAAAGGGGATTCACGCTGATTGAACTGTAGGTGGTGATCGCGATTATCGCGATCCTGATGGGCATTCTCATGCCGGGGCTGATGCGGGTCAAAGAGCAGGCCCGGTACATGGCGTGCCGATCCAACCTGCGGACGTACGCCGTAGTCGGGCGGATGTACGCGGACGACTACGACGGCGACTTCCCGGAATCGTTCAAGTGGCTCTTCATGAGCGGCGGGACGAACTGCAACTGGCATGACGAGAGCAAGAATCTGGATCAGCATCCGGAACTGGGTGGCCTGTGCTGGCCGTATCTGAAGGGCAGCCCCAAGATCCATCTGTGCTATGCGTTCAACAACGTGGCCAAGATGAAGAGTTGCTATCGCTGTAATGGGGCCACCATTCCCGTCAAGCCGCAGTATGGCTACACGATGAATTCCTATCTCAACGGCGATGCATTCGGCTCGGTACCCTCGTAATACAAGATCGGCATCTCCCAAGACCATCTACGAAAGGAAACGCAAGTAAGGCGGCCGGCGGAGACTTTCTACTTCTCCGAGGAGAACTCCTGGGTGACACCCGGGATCAACGGCGCCGGCATCAACGACACCAACCTGCGGCCCTTGCCCAGCCGTCAGACCGACAGCTTCGGAACGTTCCACAAGACCTCGGCCCAGAATCTGGACGAGGGGGTCGTCAATGCCTCGTTTGTCGACGGGCATGTCGAGGAGGTCGATGCCTGGGAGGACGACGCCCGTGCATCCTGGCATCTCGCCTGGCCCGGCAACAAACCGGCCCCGATCTTTTAGCCATTCCGGATGAGAGGAAGACATGGGGTATTGCCCCTCGATAAGCGGCCAAGGCAGGTGGAGGGCGGAGAGGGTGCACGCTGAGTAAGTTGTTGGTGGTGATTGCCTGCGGTCTTGACTCTCCAAGCTTGGCGTGCTATGATCCGTCATAGAGAGCGGCCCGGCGCAGGGTGCAGCCATTGTCCATTCCAAGGCGGAAAAGGGAACTGCCATGAGGCATACGAGAGGATTCACGCTGATCGAACTGCTGGTGGTGATCGCGGTGATCGCCCTGCTGATGGGGATCCTCATGCCCGCGCTGAGCGCCGCCCGTGAGCAGGGGAGGCGGGCCGTCTGCGCCCAGAATGAAAAGAACACGGGGCTGGGGCTGTTCCTCTACGCCAACGACTACAACGGCCGGCTGCCCCAGAACGAGGTCGATCGGTGGTTATTCGATGTCTCGTACTGGACGACGGACATCATTCTGCGGGCCGGGGGTTTCGACCGGCACATTTTCTATTGCCCCTCCTGGCGCCAGCGGGACAACATCATTTTCTGGCGCTACGGCGAGAACCTGCAGGCCGGCACGCCGGAGGACTACGCCACGCCCGAGCCCCAGGATGCTGCGACGCGAAAGAACTATCATCGCATCATGGGATACTATTGGTTCATTGATTTTCGCGGCGCGGACGGCAGAGGGCGGGCGAATCCGCCGATGAGTCCAATGCCGCCGCCCAAGGAGTGGGTCAAATCAGTGGTGGCGACGAAGGCAGCGCCGGCCCTGGTGGAATTGATCGCCGACGTGACCGCCAGCAATGGGCCGGACCGGGATCAGGCGGACTTCGCGGGAGCCACCGGTGGGTGCTGGACCCGTTGGCAGGTCTACGACAGGTCGAACCACCTGAGGAAGGGAACGAAGCCCATGGGTGGCAACATCCTGTTCGTCGACGGCCACGTCAAATGGCGCAGCTTCGATGAGATGGAGCACCGCTGGTTCTACAACAATTATGGCAACCCTTGTATGTGGTGGTAGGGCTCCCCAGGTTTTCTCTTATCGGCGAGCATTCCACTTTGGCTTGGTGACGGATTGGGGCTTCATCGCAGGCGGAGTCTTGGGGCCCTCTTTCATCGAGAGGCTGATTCTCTTCTTGGCGAGGTCCACGGCGAGGACCGTGACCATCACCTTCTGATGCACCTTGACGACTTCCGCAGGGTCTTTCACGTAGCGATTGGCCAACTGGCTGATGTGCACGAGGCCGTCCTGGTGCACGCCGATATCGACGAACGCGCCGAAGGCCGTGACGTTCGTGACGATGCCGGGCAGCCGCATCCCGACTTCGATGTCGCCCATCTCTTTGACGCCTTCCGCAAAACTGAAGACCTCAAATTGCTTGCGCGGGTCCCGGCCGGGCTTCGCCAACTCCTGCATGATGTCGCTGAGCGTGGGCAGGCCGATCGTGTCGGTGACGTAATCCTGCAGGCGGACCTTCGTCCGCATCGCCGCATCTTTCATCAGGTCCGCGACGGAGCAGCCGGCGTTCGTCGCCATGGCGTCCACGACGTGATAGCTCTCCGGGTGCACGGCGCTGGCGTCGAGCGGATGGGCGGCATCCTGGATCCGCAGGAAGCCGGCCGCCTGTTCGAAGGCCTTGGCCCCCAGGCGAGGGACTTTCTTCAGCTCCTTGCGGGATCGGAAGGGCCCACGCTCATTCCGCGTGTTGATGATATTCTGAGCCAACTGCGGGCCGAGCCCGGAGACGTATTGGAGGAGTTGCTTGCTGGCCGTATTGACCTCCACGCCGACGTTGTTGACGCAACTGATGACGACGTCATCGAGGCTTTGCTTCAGCATCGACTGATCCACGTCGTGCTGGTACTGGCCGACTCCGATGGCCTTCGGATCGATCTTCACGAGCTCCGCCAGCGGGTCCATGAGCCTGCGCCCGATGGAGACGGCGCCGCGAACCGTCACGTCTTGATCGGGGAATTCCTCTCTCGCGACCTCGGACGCCGAATAGACCGAGGCGCCGCTTTCGTTGACCATGACGATGGTGACATTGCCCGGCAGCTTGATATTTCTGATGAAGGCCTCGGTCTCCCGGCCGGCCGTGCCGTTGCCGATGGCGATGGCGTCGATCTCAAACTGCTCACATAGCGCGGCGATCTTGGCCGCGTCCGCCGCCGCTAATCTCTCGCTCTGGTGCGGATAGACGACGTCCGAATGCTTCAGTTGTCCCTGCCGGTCGAGGCATACGACCTTGCATCCCGTGCGGAATCCGGGATCGATGGCGAGCATGTTCCGGCGGCCCAGCGGCGGGGCCAGCAGCAGCTCACGCAGGTTCTCTGCGAATACGCGGATCGCCTCTTCGTCGGCTCGTTGCTTCGTCTCCATGAGGATCTCTGTCTCCATGGACGGCGCGAGGAGCCGCTTGTACCCGTCGAGGGCGGCCTCACGAACGAGCGTCGAGCAGGGCGATTGTCCCTTGATGAACAGCGTGTCGAGAATTCTCGTGG
This sequence comes from uncultured Phycisphaerae bacterium, assembly GCA_965603505.1. Lineage (GTDB taxonomy): Bacteria > Planctomycetota > Phycisphaerae > Sedimentisphaerales > Anaerobacaceae > PLanc-01. The sequence continues at coordinate 4,893 of CBFDDG010000385.1, forward strand.
CCTGCTCTTCGGGCGCAGGCACGTGCAGCCGCAGGAATCCCTCGTGTGCGCCCCTGCGCATCGCCAG
>CBFDDG010000386.1:0-4959 GCA_965603505.1 uncultured Phycisphaerae bacterium
ATGCAGTTCCGCATTGACAACGCGTCGGACAGGCCCGTGTACCTGCAGATCATCGACCAGGTCAAGCGCGACGTCGCCCTGGGCCGGCTGATCAAAGAGGAGAGGCTGCCCACGGTTCGCCAGCTTGCCCAGCAGCTTGCCATCAATCCCAACACCATCGCCAAGGCGTATCGCCAACTCGAGCAGGAGGGCATCATTGTCACGCGGGCCGGGGCCGGGGCGTTTGTGGCCGGCCTCGATAGCAACTTGAGCCGGGCGGTTCGGCGCAAGCTCATCTGCGATGAGCTCGAGCGGACTGCCGTAGAGGCCTTTCACATGCAGATCGACAAGCAGACACTCGCAAACTGGTTCGATAGCACGCTCGAGAAGTTCAATCTGGCTGAAGGGAAGGAGAGGTAACATGCTCGACAACGTGATCGAGGTCGAGGGCCTGGTGAAGTATTTCGATGGCCGCTGCATCCTGGACGGCATCGACTTTAGGGTGCCGCGCGGGTGCATCTACGGCCTGCTCGGCCGCAACGGCTCCGGAAAGACGACCATGATCCGCATCCTGCTGGGTCTGGAGCCGCCCACGCGGGGCCGAACGTTCGTGCTGGGCCAGGATTCGATGAAGCTCTCGGCGAAGACGCATGGTCGTATCGGTTACGTCGCAGAGGGACATCACCTCATCCAGAGCTACAAGGTCCAACGACTCATCGACCTGTGCAAAGGCTTGTCTCTCCAATGGAACGAGGATTTCTTCGGACATCTCATGGAGACCTTCCGGCTGCCGATGAACCGCAAAGTGAAGGAGCTGTCCGCCGGCATGCGGGCGCAGCTCAATCTGGCCCTGGCGATGGCCGTTGATCCGGACCTGCTGATCCTCGACGACCCGACGCTCGGCCTCGACACGGTCGCCCGCCGGCAGTTCCTCGAGTTGGCCATCGACGTGATTCAGCGACAGGGCCGGACGATTCTCTTCAGCTCGCACATTCTCAGCGACGTCGAGCGGATCGCCGATCGCATCGGCGTTCTCGTCGCCGGCAAGCTCGCCGTTGATTGCGCGCTCGAAGAGCTCAAGAACCGCGTCAGGAAGCTGCGGGTCATTTTTCCCGAGCAGGCGCCGGAGGCCCTGTACATTACCGAGATCGTCAACCAGAGGGCCGAGGGCCGGGAGATGGTCCTGACCGTCGCCAACTGGAACCGGCAGAAGCAGGCGATTCTCGATACGTTCGGCCCCGAGAGCTGCACGGAAATGCCGATGACGCTCGAAGACATCTTCATCGAATGCACGCGGCCGGCTTCGTCCGTCGTGCCGCAGGAAAGCGAGGTGTGACATGCTGGCCCTCATTGCACGCGAGATTCGCGACCAGTTCGTTTACATCGGGGCGTGCTGCTCGCTCAGCGCGATCATGATTGGCAGCGCCATCAGTTTGTACGTGTGGAGCATGGCCGAGGGGCTCTTTCTGTTCTCGGCCATCCTGATGAGCGTCCTGTTTCTTGGCTTCTGTGTCCTGGGCGCATCGCAGATGTACGCCGACCAGGCGAACCGAATCTCCGTCCTGCTTTCCGCGATGGCGGTCACGCGCAGCCGCATCCTCGCGGCACGAGTCCTTGTGGGCGCGCTGACGGTCCTGGTCTCGCTGATCCCGTTTATCATCACGATCGTCATTCTGCTCCAGATGGCCATCCCGCCCGTCAAGTTCTACGCGCGCATGGTCTGGGAAATCTCGGTGTCTACTATTCTGACGGGTTTCGCTTGTTACTGCATTGGCTTGCTGATTGGATGGACGAGCAACAGGAGCCGGCTGATCCTGGGGACGCTTCTCGGGGTCGTCCTCATGACGTCCATTCTTGTGGCCAAGGGCTTTGGTCCCGGGGTCATACTGCTCCTGCTGCTGTTCATCGCGGCCGCTTTGGCACATACGTGGCACAAGTTCACGTCCGTATCCTTGTAGGGGCATCGCTATGAATGCACGAAGATACGACATCATCCACATTCTCGCGACCGGCGTGGTCGTTATGCTCCTCGTGTCACTGGTCCTGTTCTGGGCACGGTTCTTTTGCCACATGAACCAATACGCCTTGGTGTCGAACGCCGCCGGGAAGCTCGAGGTTCGTCCGACCGGCCTTTTCGAGGGTGAGGATGATCCGAACGTCATACCGTGCCGTGTGACGGCACGAATGGATGATAGCGGCCCACTCATGGTCCTGGGCGTTGCACAATACCTGCAATCACGTGTACCGCTGGGGCCCGATTCGCGCATCTACTGGTGGAGCCCCAATGAGGTGGACGAATGGCTCTATTACGATCCATCGCTCGGCCTGATCGTGCACAAAGGAATCGACGAGATCCCGCAGCCCGACGGAAGCGTGAACCTGCGGCATTTCATCGACTATGCCGGCCCCGAGGGAATTGCCGAAGCGCCCACGGAGGAACTCGGCCGTTTCATTTCCCCGATAGCCCATACGTCTGGGTCGCGGCCCTGGGTCGTCTACGATCAGAGATTGAGAAGATTCTATGCTGTCGACTGGCGCGACTGGACCGTGGAGAAAGGGCCGGAGCTGCCGGCGGACAGCCCGCATCGACCCGTCCAGATCGGCGTACTTGGGAAGAATTCGATGTGCCTCGACGTCGGCTTCGTCCCGGCCTCCATCAAGGATCAACCGGGCCATGTCCTTGACACGCGTGCCAATGCTGAGAGGGAGCGGCCGTCTGTGCTCACGGCGATAGGCGGTCCTTGGCCGATGACCGATCTTCTTCCTGTGCTTGACGCCTCCGGCCGCATCGACCTGCTGGACAGCGGGACTCTCGAGTTCGTCGGCGTGGCGGGCCGTCTGTCCGCAGCGGCAAGCCTTTTCAACTGGAACGGGCCCGTCGGACCGGATGATGTAGCCGCGTTCTCCGTGTCGCTCATTTCCGTTCCGAAGCGGCGGGGAAGCAGGGAGTGGACGCACGCGGGCTGCGCCGTCGCGACGCTTTCGCGCGAGCTCACGGCCATGCGACTGGATGTGTTCGATCCAAACGGCCGGTCTGTCGCGTCGGCGAAGATGCCTCCGTACCTTGAACTGCCCGGCGCATCGGCATGGGTCGCTTCCAAGTTCGTCGTCGAGAGCCTGGATCCTCCCCTGTTCATGCTGGCATCGTATTTCACGGCATCAAGCTTCGAGGCCACGACTGGCTACCGGTCGTTGTTCCTGCTGCCGAACTCGTTCGTGGCGATGAAAGCAAGAGATAGGAGCGTCGGGTGGGTGGGCCGCTTTGGCGCATCGCTGGTGCTGATGCTGCCGGCGATCGGACTGGCGATTTTCCTTGCCTGGCGCGTGGCCTGCGACGCCGGACGGATTGGACTGTCGCACGAGGCGAAAGTGTTTGGGGTGTTGGGCACGCTTACACTGGGCCTGCCGGCATATCTGACATATCGCCTGACGCGGCCCAAAATCGCACTGGTCACGTGCCGGAACTGCGGCCTGGGCCGCCGGCCGGACCGAGAGAAATGCCATCATTGTGGAAGTCTGTGGCTCGTACCTGAACTGATTCCGCCCGCTTGGCGGGTCGTGGAGGAAGGGAACTGGGGTGTTGAGGAGGCGCAGCCGGGCCCGGCCGTGCCGCAGGCGGAGGACGCCTCCGAGGCCCCATAAAAACGGACATCACGCCCGGTTTCCTGTTACCTCTATCAAGGCGGCGGCCTTTTACGGGCAAGGACCGTATCAATGAAAGACGACAGTGAAGCCATCCAGTTTCTCACCGAGGCCCAATCGGGCGACCAGGCGGGCATGGGCCGGCTGGCCGAGCTTGTCTGGGAACGCATGTATCCGTTTGTCCTCCGGACCACGCTGGATCGTCATGCGACCGAGGACATCATCCAGGACACGTTGCTGACCATGCTCCGCCGAATCCACTCCCTCCGCGACACGCAGCGGTTCTGGCCTTGGATTTACCGCATTGCCTGGAACAAGATCCAGGACCGCCACCGCGACCGCAAACTTCAATCCGCCTGCACAACGGCCCTGCTTCGCAGCGGAGATGCGGAAAACGGCGGGCATGGACACGAAGACAATCTCCTGGATACCCAGGTTCGAGAGGAGATTTTGCAGCAGGTCACTACCGCCATTACGCGGCTTAACCGCCACCAGCGGGACATCCTGCAGCTTCGCTGCTATGACGAGTTGCCCTATGCCGAGATCGCTTCGCGAACGAGCACGACCCCCGAGAAAGCCCGCGTCCGTTTCCACCGCGCCAAGAAGTCCCTCAAAGCCCACCTTCAAACCTGCTCCATCTGACGAAGCAGAGCGGCACGTCTCGCGGCTCCTCGATCAGTGACACTGTGCCTTGTCGCGGATAGTGCTCAGCACGTGTGAACCGATCCGGCGGCCAGGATCCCTCTTCCGGCGTGACACAGAACTCGTTGAAATCGGATCCGGTGTCTGATATGTTGTGGCCGTCAAGTCTGTGCCGGTGTTTCTGTCTGCTGTGGCGGATGGTGTCGTATTTGAGAGGGGACGAACTTTGGCAAACGAGATGAGCCCATCACAGAGTGGCCGTGTACTTTCCATCGACGCGCTGCGCGGCTTTGATATGTTCTGGATCACCGGCGGCGGCGCCCTGTTCGCCAGCTTCGCCGGCGTCTGGGACCATCCGGTGACGCGGACGATTCAGCATCAACTGCACCACGTCAAATGGGGAGGTTTTCATTTCGAGGATTTGATCTTCCCTCTGTTCATCTTCTTGGTTGGGGTGGTGTTGCCGTTTTCGATCTCCCGCCGGCTGGAGCGAGGAGAGAGCCTGGCCCGAGTCCACGTGCACGTTGTCAAACGGACGGGCGCGCTCATTCTCATCGGCTTGATCATGAATGGCTTGCTGCACTTCAATTGGTCCGAGATGCGCTGGCCCGGCGTGCTCCAGCGGATCGGATTGTGCTATTTCTTTGCGGCCTTGCTGGTAATCCACACCAAGTGGCGGACGCAGGCGGTTGTCAT
>CBFDDG010000387.1:0-4936 GCA_965603505.1 uncultured Phycisphaerae bacterium
CCTTCGCACGTGGCGAGGATCCGTGTCGCGGTTAGCAGTCGGGCGGCAGCGGCTGCGCGTGAGACTTGCTGTTCGATCTCGGCGTACGTGGGTGCCCGCTCCTGCGATCTCCAGGGGGAACTCAGGATGAGTGCACCGCCAATTGCGATCAGGATACTTGCGGCGATCGCAGCGTGCCGCAGCCAACGAACGGCAGGGCGGCGCACCGGCACGCCGGCGGGCTTGGCCTCGCTGCCTTCCAGGTTGTCGAGCCAGATGGCTCTTGTCAGATGCAGCGACCGTTCGAGGCCCCTCATAATCTCACGGCACTGCGTACACGCAGACAAGTGTTCGGCCACTGCCCGGGATTCATTCTCAGGCAGCTCCCCGTCCATGTAATCCACGAGCCTGTCCCGGGTTTTCTCACATAGTCTGTCCATCAGGGTTCAATCCCTCGTTGCAGTAGTTTTCCGGCGAGGGCCATGCGGGCCTCTCGCAGACGGCTTCGCACCGTTGATGCATTCAAGTCCAGGATATCGCTGATGTCCTTCGAGTTGAGGTCGCAGAAATATCGCAGGACAACCACCAGGAGCAAAGACGGATCGAGCTCGATGAGGGCCAGCCGGACGCTTTCAAGCTCTTCCGTCACGGCCGCCTGATCCGCCGCGTCGCAGTCACCGCTGGTGGTCTGTCGCAGCTCCGGCCGTCTCTTCAGGATCTCGGGAGCCCGCCTGGAAAAGCGTCGGCGGTGTTCCATCAGGCAGCGGTTCACAGTGGTTCTTATCAGCCATCGAATCATCTCGTTCTCCAGCCCAAATCGCCCCGCGTGCTTCAGCACCTGGACGGACACGTCCTGCAGAACATCGTCAATGTCCGCACCCTTCATTCCCATGCCGGCGGCGATTCGCCTCAGACGGTCGCGCTCTGCCAGGAACACCGTCAGAGAACGCGGCTCGGATGGCCGTCGCTGCGTTCCCTGAGTATCCGTCGCAGAGCTTGTACTTCCGTCTTCCACTGTGCACATCCGCTCCAATTCGGTCTTGTGGCCACCTACAAGCATAATGCGTGAGCCTGGCCAGGTGTTGGGAGAAAATGCGTATTTTTTCGCTGTGAGGCGGAGCAGGCCGGAATTCGCCGTTTTCTTCGTTGACATTGTAGAACGGGTTCTATATACTCACCGCCTCTATTTACCCCAGCATCAATCGTCTCAACGATGGGATGGTGAATTCTCGGAATCAGACTTGATCGGACAGGTGTTTTCGATCCTGAAATGAAACAGAAGGAGAACGTAAGTATGGCAGAGAAAAGGGTGTATTTCTTCGGCAGCGGAAAGGCTGAAGGTAATGCCAAAATGAAGGAACTCTTGGGCGGCAAAGGGGCCAACCTTGCCGAGATGACGAATCTGGGCGTTCCGGTGCCGCCGGGCTTCACGATTGCCACCAAGGTCTGCGGCGAATACTACACGTCCAGAGGCAAGTGGCCCAAGGGCCTGGAGAAGGAAGTCGAGGAGAACCTGGCCAAGCTGGAAAAGGCCATGAACATGAAGCTGGGCGACCCGAATCGTCCGCTGCTGGTCAGCGTTCGAAGCGGTGCGGCCGTCTCGATGCCGGGCATGATGGATACCGTGCTGAACCTGGGGCTCAACGACGATGTGATCGAGGGCATCATCGGGAGGACGGGCAATGCTCGTTTTGCCTATGACATCTATCGCCGGTTCATCGACATGTTCGGCGACGTCGTGATGGGTTGTCATCATGAGTACTTCGAAGCGAAGATCGACGCGGCGAAGAAGAAGGCCGGTGTGGAGGTGGACAGCGATCTCAACACCGACCAGCTCAAGGCGGTCGTGGAAGAGTACAAGAAAGTCTATAAGAAGCATGTCGGCGAACTGTTCCCGCAGGACGGCAAAGACCAGCTCAGGCACGCGATTGATGCCGTATTCGGTTCGTGGAACAGCGCTCGCGCCGTCCGATACCGCGAGCTCAACAACATCAAGGGTCTGCTGGGCACGGCGGTGAACGTGCAGGCGATGGTGTTCGGCAACATGGGCGATGACTGCGGCACCGGTGTCTGCTTCACCCGAAACCCGAGCACGGGAGAGAAGGAATTCTACGGGGAGTTCCTCATGAACGCCCAGGGCGAGGATGTCGTGGCCGGCATCCGCACACCGATTGAGTTGAAGAAGCTCAACAAGGTCATGCCGAAGGCCTACAAGCAACTGACCAGGCTCATGACGCGTCTGGAAAAGCACTACAAAGACATCCAGGATATGGAGTTCACAATCCAGGAAAGGAAGCTCTACATCCTTCAGACGCGGGGGGGCAAGCGCACGGCTCCCGCAGCGGTCAAGATCGCCGTGGACATGGTCAGCGAGCGGCTGATCCCGGCGAGAGAGGCCGTCATGCGGGTCACGCCGGAGCAGTTGGATCAGTTGCTGCATCCGCAGTTTGACCCGAAGGCCAAGCGCGATGTGATCGCGAAGGGCCTGCCGGCTTCACCCGGTGCGGCCGTCGGCCAGATCGTCTTCACCGCCGATGTCGCCGAGGCGTGGAGAGATAAGGGCAAGAAGGTCATCCTGGTTCGCAAAGAAACCAGCCCGGAAGATATCGGCGGTATGGATGCGGCCCAGGGCATTCTGACGGCGTTCGGCGGCATGACCAGCCACGCCGCCGTGGTGGCCCGCGGCATGGGCAAGTGTTGCGTCGCCGGCGTTCCGGGGCTGAGCATCAACTATGTCACGAAGAAGATGAGCGTGGGCAAAGTCACCCTCAAAGAGGGCGACTACATCAGCCTCGACGGGTCCGCCGGTGAGGTGATGAAAGGCCAGTTGGCGACGGTCTCGCCCACTCTCAGCGGCGACTTCGGAAGCTTCATGAAGCTCTGCGATCGGGTCCGCACGCTGGGGGTTCGGACGAATGCCGACACACCGGCCGACTCGAAACGCGCCCGGGACTTCGGCGCCGAGGGCATCGGGCTGACCCGGACGGAGCATATGTTCTTCGAGGGCGATCGGATTTGGCCGGTGCGGCAGATGATCCTGGCGGCGGACGACTACGCCGTGATGTTGCAGGCGCTGGCGGCCACCGATGACGCGAAGGAAAAGAAGGCCATCGAAAAAGAGCACGCCCAGGCGAAGAAACAGTTCGAAGGCGCGTTGAAAAAGCTTCTGCCCCTGCAGCGCGGCGACTTCCAGGGTATCTTCACGGCGATGGCGGGCCTGCCGGTGACGATTCGTCTGCTCGATCCGCCGCTGCACGAGTTCCTGCCGCAGGACCAGGCCAGTCAGGCCGAGATGGCCAGGCGGCTCGGTGTCAAGCCGGCCGTCGTGAAAGCCAACGTCGAGCAATTGCACGAGTTCAACCCGATGCTGGGACACCGGGGCTGCCGATTGGCCATCAGCTATCCGGCGATTGCCCGTATGCAGGGCCGGGCGATCATCGAAGCGGCCCTCAACGTGCAGAAGAAGGGCAAGAAAGTCCTGCCGGAAATCATGATTCCGCTGGTCGGCACCGTGGCCGAGTTGAAGTTCGTTAAGGACGAGATCGTCGACGAGATCAAGACGGTCTTCAAGGAGAAGAAGGCCAGGATCAGCTACATGGTCGGCACGATGATCGAGGTCCCGCGAGCCGCCTTGACGGCCGATGAGGTCGCCAAGGAGGCGGAGTTCTTCAGCTTCGGGACCAACGACCTGACGCAGATGACGATGGGCTTCTCGCGCGACGATGCGGGCAAGTTCCTCGCCGAATACGTTCGCAAGGGAATCTACGACGCCGACCCGTTCCAGAAGCTCGACCAGACCGGCGTCGGCAAACTGGTTGAGATGGGCACGAAGCTCGGCCGCAAGACCCGCAAGAAGCTCAAAGTCGGCATCTGCGGCGAGCACGGCGGCGAGCCCAGCAGTATCGATTTCTGCCACCGCGTCGGGATGAATTACGTATCCTGCTCGCCGTTCCGGGTGCCGATCGCCCGGCTCGCGGCCGCCCAGGCAGCCGTCAGAAACAGGTAGGACCCTGTTGACAAACGGCATGGGTGTAGTACAATAGCAAGGTGCGTCGGGACCCCATCGGCGCACCTTGTTCTTTGGCCGCCTCGAGGCGGCTTCGCGGTGGAAGTAGCTCAGTTGGTTAGAGCACCAGATTGTGGTTCTGGGGGTCGGGGGTTCGAATCCCCTCTTTCACCCTTAGATGCGACGATGGAGATCCCCGTCGACCTCGTTGCGACGGTTCGCGAACGGATCGCTAAACGCAAGACCGGATGAGATTACCGAAACAGCCGCACCGACTGCGGGGATGCCGGGCTGATTTCAGTCTCGAATTGAGTGTATTTCCGCCGGATATCCATCAGGTTGTCTTCGACCGGGTTTTCGGCTCTATTTTCTTGGCAGGCAGTCGCACGACTTTGAGATCGCGTGAGCGTTGCGTCGCTCTGAGGTCCTCGCAGATGGCAGCCAGGTCGAAGTTGAACTTGCGGGCGTGCTCCTGCCGATACTTGTGGATTTCCTCGTTAATCGGATCTCTCATGGATTCATCTCCAAAAGCTCCTCGGGCGAGCACACCTCGGGGCACTGATAACCGCTGGCTTCGACGATCCGGCGAATCTGCATCCGGCTGATCGGATTATTTAAGTGGGCAAAATTCCACGTGAGGAGAATATCTATTCCATTAACGGCGGCTATCGCCACATGAAGGGCATCATCCGGGTACTCGGCGGGGACGGCCTTTGCGGCGAGTACTTGCTCGGCCAGCGCCTGCGCCTCCTGGTCTATATCGAGCGCGGGGAACGGCGCAAGTGCTTCCAGTCGTTTCCGGGCCTGTTCCCGGTCTCCCTGCTGGGCTTCTTGATAGACCAACGCGGAAGTATAGGTCGTGAATTCGGAGGAGAGGAGCTTGGACCAAAGCTCGCTTGTGGCCTCCTGGCGGGCTGCGATGAGGAGGTCGCGGCTGCCTTTGGCCGTCAG